>JAPPDO010000252.1 GCA_028821635.1 Ekhidna sp. | reverse complement strand
TTTTGCTGCTTTTGATCAATATCTCATTTCTCCTGATATTGATGAGGGAGAAAGCATACTTGGATATTTTACTGACTATGACGGATTCCCTATTCAAAGCGAAACCATCCGGGAAGAAGGTTCGCATTATCAAATGAATATCGCATGGGGAGGTAACTATGATGATCTATTCTATTTCGGTGGAGGTATGGGATTGCAGTTTTTAAATTATCGCCAAAGAAAAGTTTACAATGAATTTGACTTTGCAACTTTTGATAATAATGGGAACTCAACCGGCCCGGATCCAAGACTGGGTAGTTTTACGCTCGTTGAGGATTTAGATATTAGAGGGGCGGGGGTCAATTTTAATGTGGGTGTCATTGCACGACCGGTAAGCTTTATGACGGTAGGTGTTTCTTACACCTCTCGGAGTTTTCTGTCTTTTGAGGAAGAGTCTTATATTGATTTGGACGCTAACTGGTTGAGTGGCACAAAAAGTCCTGAAGGAGATGATTTAAGTGCGATTGATCCATATCAAAGTACATTGTTTGTGGCTGACTTCAACCTCCGATCGCCATCTAAATTAGGCGTGGGCACAGCACTATTCGTTGGCAAAAGCGGATTTCTGACAGGTAATGTGGAGTTCGTTGATTATACCAATGCTACTTTAAACTCAAATGACTTTTCGGTCTCGGAAGATAACCTGGCTATCAGTGAATTTTACAGATCAGTGATGAACATCAGGGTAGGAGGAGAGTATCGGATGCAGCATTTCATGCTGCGGGCCGGATATTCGGTTTTACCAAGTCCATACGAAAATTCAAACCTAAACGAGACAACCCATCTCACTTTTGGAGCCGGCTATCGGACAACGGATTATTTTCTTGATTTTGGCATTGTAAATAGCGAGAGGACAATTGGTTATTCTCCGTATTTTATTGACGGTGATTTTCAACCTGTCGCCATTTCTGACATCAGAAACATCATGGTCACTGCTACTTTTGGACTGAATTTTTAGAATAGCTCGGTAAGTTCCCTGAGTGTGGTAACTTTCTCATCTGCCCGTAAGTACCAACTTACCCTCTTCTCATGCAAATCCTCTAAAGTATCTGTCTGCATGACGGGGCGAACCGTATCTTGCTGTAGTCGCTTTTTGATCGCATCAATCGGGGTATTAATGAAGACAGTCGTCCCCACAGACTTCATTACTTCCATGTTGTCAAAAAAACAAGGTGTGCCGCCTCCCGTTGCCATTACAAATGTTGATAATGCCTTAATGACATGATTCAGAGACAGTCTTTCGAGTTGACGGAAATGCGTTTCACCTTTCTCCGAGAAGATGGACCGAATGGATTGCTTAGCCCGTTTCTCTATTTCTGCATCAAGGTCAACGAATCGTATCCCTAAGTGGCTGGCTAATGCTATTCCAAGGGTCGTCTTGCCGGCTCCGGGCAGCCCTACGAGAAAAATCCTTTGACTCACTGACGATTCAGGATTTCAACGATCTCGTCCGTCAGAGGAGTGTCATTGTAGTGCCACTTAGCTGCAACGTTTCCATCGCTAAGAAGTAAAACACCGGGATTCGACCTCACCATTGCCTTTAGCACAGTCACATCTGCAAAGTAGTAAGGTACACCTAGCTGATACTTATGACGAAATGCTTCAAATGTTTCGTAGCCGGAAGAGGTCAATATTAAGGGTTCAAAATTTGGATTTTGATAGGTAAGATTGCGCAGCCTATCCATTTTTTTATTAGATGCTTTCTCCGCCTGATGAACAACGATGATCAACTTATTCCCCTTAAATAATTCTTCCGTGTAGTCATTATCACCTTCCCAAACATTAAGGTCGGTAATCTTGGCGATGGCTTCAGGGTTCATCAGTTTAGCATCAACGTAAGTGTATCCCCCCTCATTCGGATAGGTCTCAAATTCAAAAATCTCGCCATCCTTCTCCATAAAATAGCTATATTTTAAAGGTTCAGAGTTTTGCATCAAAGTGGGCAGGTGGCTTCCGACCTTATAAGACCTGAAGTCAATGAACGGCAAATGATTGATGGCATAGCTTGCAATAGCAATCATGGAGACAGTGACTCCAATGATTTTTATCTCTCCGAGATAGCCTTTAAAGGTTGGAATATAATGATCTTTTTGCCAAAAAATAACCCCCGTCAATAGGAGCAAAATAATATCTTTATAGAAAGATTCCCATGGTGTCAGTTTGATGGCATCTCCAAAGCAGCCACAATCTGTCACTTTATTAAAATAAGCCGAATAAAAGGTTAGAAAAGTAAAAAAAACAATCATAGCAAGGAGTATCCATGCCGTGGTTCTCATACGATATCCGATAATAAGGGCCACCCCAAGCACTACTTCCAGCACGGAGAGAAAGACACTCAGGAAGAGTGCCGCCGGAACAAACCACTCAAAAAACAAAGCAATGTCCGAAGCAAAGACCTCAAAGTATTCGGTCAGTTTAATTTGCGTACCAACCGGATCGTTTACCTTAATAATTCCCGAGAAGATAAAGAGTGCACCAACGGCATATCTTGCAAATTCTTGAATAATCTTCATTCGCCTTTCAATTTTATTAAGCAGAAAACAGCATAGTTCATTATATCCTGATAGTTTGCATCAACTCCTTCTGAAATCAGGGTTTTACCGGCATTATCTTCAATTTGTTTCACTCGCATGAGCTTCATCATAATAATGTCTGTCATTGAATGGACTCTCATAGCTCTCCAAGCCTCATCATAATCATGATTTTTAGCCGTTAGCAGGTTCATGGCATCATTCGCAACTTTATCATACATTGGCCCTAAGGTTATGAACGGAATTTCCATCTTCTCAGAATCCGGAAGCTGCATTTGTATGATTGCAATAATACAATAGTTAATAATACCCATAAACTCGCCTTGAATATCCTCTCCGACCTTATTGTCTCTCTTCATCTGCATAGATCTGATTCGTCGCGCTTTAATAAAAATCTGATCTGTTACGGAGGGAAGCCTTAGTACTCTCCAAGCAGTTCCGTAATCTTTCGTTTTTTTTTCAAAAATCTCTTTGCACTCGAAAATGATTTCGTTGTATTGTTGCTCCGTTTGCACACTCATGTAACTTTACTCCCTTAGCAAAATTAATCCATTGAATCCCAATCATACGATCAATCATAACGGAGAATTAATAGACCTTTCGCAGCCAAAAGTGATGGGTATTATTAATGTCACCCCGGATTCATTTTTCCTCGGCAGCAGAGAACAGACCCATAAAGGAATCTTAAAAACCGGAGAAAGAATGCTTTCGGAAGGAGCCACATTTCTTGATATTGGAGGATACTCCTCCAGCCCGGGAGCAGATCATATTTCCATAGAAGAGGAGTTGGAAAGAGTTTTAAAACCAATCAGGCTGCTGAAAACTGAATTCCCGAAAGCCATTATTTCTATTGATACATTCAGGTCTGAAGTCGCCGCAAAAGCCGTTGAGGCAGGGGCAGGTATTGTGAACGATATAGCCGGCGGGCATCTTGACAAAGAGATGCTGCCAACCATTGCCAAGTTAAAAGTACCATATATCGCAATGCACATGAGGGGTACCCCCCAGACCATGAAAACACGCACCGATTATGAAGATATTTTAACAGAAGTCTCAAAATATTTTTCAAAAATACTACGGCATTGCAACGATCTTGGAATAAAGGATGTCATTATAGACCCGGGATTCGGGTTTGCCAAGAAAACCATGCAAAGTTTTCATTTATTAAAAAATTTAGAATATCTCCAATGGTTAGACAGACCCGTGCTGGTGGGGTTATCTCGGAAGTCAATGATCTATCAAACACTTGATTTGACCCCAGAAGAAGCCTTAAATGGGACTACAGTGCTAAATACTTTGGCTTTATTTAAGGGTGCAGGCATCCTGCGTGTACATGATGTAAGAAAAGCAGTTCAAACCATAAAATTGCTGGAACAACTGAAGTGATATTGTTATTCAAAATAGGATTTTTAGAGATAGGATTTAAAGACATCCTGGACATCATATTAGTGTCCGTGCTGCTGACCCAAGTTTATAAGCTGATGATCGGAAGCGTCGCTATCAAGGTATTCGTAGGATTCCTCTTGCTGTATTTACTGTATCTGGTGGTTAATGCACTTCAGATGGAGTTATTGAGCACAATCCTCGGGCAGTTTATGGGTGTTGGAGTTTTAGCCGCTATCATCCTGTTTCAACAAGAAATCCGTAAGTTTTTACTGCTACTCGGACGCACCAATATTTTTGAGAAAGGAAATTTGATAAGAAATATGCGATTCTGGCCCCAGAATAACCGTAATCAAAAATCCAATATTACGTCCGTGATTGAAGCCGTAAAGTCTTTGGCCGGCACCGGTGCCGGAGCACTGATCGTTATGTCAGACAGCTCCCCTTTGAAATTTTACGCAGAGTCAGGAGATGAAGTGGACTCATTGCTCTCAAAAAGATTGCTACTGGCAATTTTCAATAAATACAGTCCCCTACATGACGGGGCCGTCCTGATACATAAAGACCGCATCGTGGCGGCCAGGTGCATACTTCCCGTCACAGAACAAGAACTCGGAGCTCAATATGGGCTGAGGCACAGAGCCGGACTCGGTATGTCTGAAAATACCGAAACACTCGTCATTGTGGTTTCCGAAGAAACAGGACAAATCTCAACAATGCAAAATGGGAATGTAAACCATAATATCTCAACTCAGGAGTTGAGAAAGCAGATCAATAAATACCTAAATGAACCTAAGGATATTAAAAAAGAGCCGGAAAAAGCAGAAATCCTTACTAAGATAAAAGAAGAGATCGCCTAAATCGCCTCTGATTCTTTTTTACCTACTCAAGCATAGCTCGTAATCCGGTCAGGAAGATCCAGTCAGGAAGACCCAGTCAGAAAACTCAGCCGGGAAAACCCAAATAAAAAAACTTTTGGGAACTATATACTATTTGAGCCATTTGATTTTTTGCAGATTTCGTTACGGACTTCTTTAATTTTATAAATCTCATCTGTAAACTCTTTCAAGTTTGATACTTGATCTAATGCTCTTTGCTGTTGAATAGAAGCATAACGTAGTCCTAATAACTTGCAAAACGCTAATCCGGTCATTGCTGTCTCTTCATCAACTTTGCGCTTAAATCCTTCCATAATCTGATTTTTTGATGTTGCATTGAATCCCACGATCTTGCAATGAATAATCCAATAGTGTAATCTATCTTTATTGATTGATGCAAACTCCTCTAAGTTTGTGACTTCTTTGACAGAAGATTTTGTATCAAATTCATGCCCATCTTTTAACTCAATGACAAAACACTGTTGTGAGCTTTGATCTCTTTTAAGCACAAGAAAGTCCGGCTCTATTCCTTTGCCTTCAATGATGTTAGATTTTCTTATTGGTTTCTTTTCTGCCAGATAAAGTCCTTCGGGAATAATTTGGTCTGATAATAGTTTATCTAAGTCATTAACAAGGATATTTTTTCTACGACTATGCTCAACTACCATTTTTTCTAATTCATAACCGTTTTTAATAACCAAAGATTGTACTCTACTCAAAAGTCGGCTTAAATGAATATTTCCAAAACATCTGAAATACGCTCCGTTTTGTATTTCCTGAAGTGATTTTCCCGGCGTATCAATGAGTTTGACCATTTATCTTCTCTCTAACTTTTAACCCAATAGATCACATCCGAGAAAATTTCGTTTAATGGCTTTACAAGCTTTGAGGACAGAGTATCCCCCGGCGGCAGGGTCTAATACCATATCCCCTACATTACTGACTGCTTCTATCAACGATTTTTGTAATTCCACAGGCTTAGCGTGAGTGTGTGTTTTAATAATTTTTTCCCGCCATACGTCCGTCCGGGATATTTCGACTTATCCAATGTCCTTTTGCTCGGCGTGGTTCTTTTTGAATGACCACACAAAATTCACTTCTGTGACGTGTTCTGTAACCAAGTCCTATTTTTTCTTTATCCCAAACAACCATGTCAACAACGTTTAATTTTGTCTGTTCCAGCCAACACTGAAAATCCTGACACAAATGAAACTTGTCTACCCATAAGAAAAGATGACCGAAAGGCATTAGCACACGATCAATTTCTTTAATAAACGTTGTTATTATATGCTTTGACATTTGAGGCAATGCAACACGGACAAAATTCCTGCTTGAGTTTTCATTGCCGTATTGTAATTTGTCATAAACGCCTCTAAACTGTGGATCAAAAAAGACGACAGCAACGACTTCATTATCAAGACTGCCCAGGCAGGTTTAGACCATCCATTTTTTGACGAACATTAAGGCTTAAATGAGGGGGCAGGCATAACTCCGGAGTCTGTATCTCTCTCACAGTAGAAAACACGCTGCTTGTTTTGTGCTTTTCGCTTGTGTCTTTTATTTCCTGGGGCGGATCAAATGTTGGAACCGTTAATTGAAGACTCATTTTCTATGATTTTTTATTGATAAACTGAAAGTATTGTTACTTGTTTTATGAACACAAACAAAAACGATTTGAGCCAAAAGACTAAAGAAATTAGTTATTTATAAACGTTCCAAATAAGAGCTAAGGAAGTATAATAGTTTCCAAAAATGTTATAAATTGCAAAACTCAAATTTATGTATTTCATTACTAAATATAACAAGTATGTCAATTTTTAATTTAATAACAACACAGATTGAAAATCTGAAAATAAAGGCCCGATCTCCGCTCCTATTATCAAATAGAGCCTTCGGAGCCGTAGCCTTTCGTAGGTCCTTGCTGAAAGAAATGGCAGGATTGGTTTTATATGGCAGAGGCCCGCAACTTGGGTTGCTCCTAGTCGCTGCGTTGCTCCTTGCAGGCCCAACCGCCGCACAGGATGTACTGGTGAGTAACACCTCAAACTCTAGCTCTGGTGCTTCTACATCCGCTACAACCGCTACAAAATTCACAACAGGAGATAACAGCACAGGATACACCATTTCGTCGATTGGCGTGTTTTTAGGGCAAGTTCCTGCCTCCGGTACTATTACGGTCACCATCCAGGGCGGCAGCGGCACAGACCCCGGCACGGTGATATACACACTCTCCAACCCGGATGCACTGACCGCCAATGCGGTAAATACCTTCACCGCACCGGTAAACACGATGCTGGCTGCGAACACGACTTACTTCCTTGTAGCAGCAGTGAGTAATAACTTAAACGTCAGTTTAACAGCAGATAACGATGAAACCGGCGCATCGGGCTGGTCCATAGCGGATGGAAGTAGATTCCTGTTGAATGATAGTTGGTTTGATAGCGATGGCAAATTAAGGTTCTCCGTGAGCGGCACCGCCAACGAGGCTGCCACAAATCCCACCGTCGCCCTCTCCGTAAGCAGTTTTATCATCGCCGAAGGCGGCACCAACCTGACCCTCACCGCCACCCGCAGTGAAGCCAACGAAAGCGGCGCAGCCCTGACCATACCCATTCGGGTCAAAAGCACCGAAACCACCGCTCAAGCGGCAGATTATAACCTGAGCAGCATGTCCATTTCCATTGCTGACGGCTCAACCACCGGCACTACTACCTTCTCAGTAGTCGACGACAACACAGACGAGCCAACGGAAGAAGTGGTCATTGAACTAGGCGCATTGCCCGACGGTAATGTGGCGGCGAGCAACGACGAAGTGACCATTAACATCACGGACAACGACGCTACGACCGTGCGCATCAGCCGCACAGGCAACGGCCCCGTGAGCGAGGGAAACACTATTGAGTTCACCGTGATATTAAGCCGTTCTCTGGTCAACGGAGAGGTTATTAACGTCCCGCTATCTGTTGACGGCACGAATGTCACTTCCGGTGAATGGGCAATGAGTCTGAAAGTCGGAAGCAGCTTCAACACCGGCGTGTCTCTAATTTCTGCGGAGAGCACATCACGAATATTTAATTTTTCAGATTTAGGTGCAGATACAGCCACAATGATACTGACACTGAAATTAGACGGGGTAAAGGAAAATGCGGAGACCTTCACCATCGCCTTGGGTCCGGATGGCGACGTTCCCAATGGCTTTGATCATCCCGTCAACAACCGCCTATATTCCGAAACCAATGTAGGGGGCGGTGCCGACCCCGACGGGACAAGCAACCGCTTTGAGGTGGAGGTGAATGACCCGCTTACCAAGCCCGTAGGCTTCACCGCCACAGCGGGCGACGGACAGGTCACCCTCCAATGGACGAACCCCGGCAACAGCACCATCACCGGCTACGATTTTCAGCAGAAAACAGGCGGAGGCAGCTTCGGCAGCTGGACAACTATCCCCGGCAGCAATGCAGCCACCACCAGCTATACGGTTACCAGCCTGACCAACGGCACAGCATACACCTTCCGCATTAGGGCAGTACAGGGGGCAGTGAATAGTGGTCCATCAGATGAGGCTACAGCTACGCCGATGACTCCGGATATTACCATCACCGCCGTGACGGCATCGGTAAGTGAAGACACCGGTGCTTCTTTCACCGTGACGGCCGTCCCGCCCCCTGCGGCAAACCTGGACGTGAGCGTTTCAGTAACAGAAACGGCAGGCAGCAGCTTTGTGGATTCCAACGATAAAGGCCCACAAACAGTAACCATCCCTGCTGACTCCAGCAGTGTGACCTACTCCGTCGCCACCGTAAACGATGAGACAGACGAATCTGGCGGCAGTGTGACCGTCACCCTGTTAGATGGCACCGGCTATGGGGTCGGTAGTACTGCCTCGGCAACGGTCATGGTGAATGACGACGATGCCACGTCAGTGACACTCGCAGGAACCATCGGCGATCTGACGGAGGGCGATACCAAGGAGTTTACCGTGACGCTCGGACGCGGCCTGACAAACGGCGAGGTGCTGGAGGTGCCGCTTACCTTCGGAGGCGCAGCCACACGGAACACGGACTACACAACAGCCTGCCCGAACACTTTACCTGAAGGCGTGACCTGCAACAACCTGAACACGGCCGCCACCCCGACGGTGACCTTCACCGGTCCGAAGACGGGCATGACGGCTGAGTCGGTATTGCTGACACTCACCGCCAACACTGACGGCGATACGGAGGGCGGCGAGACCGTAGATATCGGCCTTGGTACGCTAGACACTAACAGCGGCACAAACCTAGGCGGTGGTGCTACGGGCACAGACAACCTGGCTGCATTCAGCATCGGCGACCCGCCCGTCTCGCCGGTGGCTAAGCCTGCGGGCCTAACCGCCACAGCAGGCGATGAGCAGGTCACCCTGAACTGGGATGACCCCAGTAACAGCGAAATCACCAGCTATCAATTTCAGCAGAAAGAGGGCAGCGACGACTATGAAGAATGGATGGTCATCTCCGGCAGCGATGCAACCACTACCACTCACACGGTCAGCGGTCTGACCAACGGTACGGAATACACCTTCCGTATCCGTGCAGTGGCCGGCAGTGTTGTCAATGGTGTAGAGTCCGCCGAGAAAGCGGCTACGCCGGTAGCCGCACCGGTAAAGCCCACGAATTTTATGGCTACGGCGGGCGACGGGGAGGTCACCCTCTCATGGACTGACCCCAGCAACAGCGACATCACCAGCTACCAGTACCGGCAGAAGGCGGGCACGGGCAATTATGGAAACTGGACAACCATCCCGGGCAGCGGTGCAACCACTACCACTCACACGGTCAGCGGCCTGACCAACGGTACGAAATACACCTTCCGTATCCGTGCAGTGGCCGGCAGTGTTGTCAATGGTGTAGAGTCCGCCGAGAAAGCGGCTACGCCGGTAGCCGCACCGGTAAAGCCCACAGTGACCATTGCTCGTGGAACCTCGCCGGTAATGGAAGGCACCGGGGCGGCCTTCACCGTGACCGCCGCACCGGCACCTGCATCCAGTCTGACGGTGAACCTTTTAGTGACAGAAGCAGCGGGAAGTGGTGACTTCGTAGCCTCCAACGATGAGGGCAGGAAAACGGTGGTCATCTCCACCTCCGGCAGTGCGACCTACACCGTCGCCACGGTGGATGATGACACTGACGAGGCCAACGGAAGCGTGATCGTGACCATAGTAGATAGCGACGACTACACTGTAGGAAGTCCCTCCTCCGCAATGGTGACACTGAATGACGACGATACCACTCCCAGTATCAACTCGGTTGATATGATTGATGTAGTGGAAGGGACAACCACAGTGCTAACCGTGATAGCTACTGATGCTGACGGCGATGAGCCAGCCTACTCCGTCAGCGGGGGGGCAGACCGTACCTTGTTTCGTATTAACGGCACTTCGGGAGCATTAACTTTTATCACTGCTCCGGACTTTGAAGATTCCAGCGCAGACGGCGACGATGATTATGAGGTAGAAGTAACGGCCTCTGACGGAACTAACAGTGCTGCACAGACTATCACTGTTACCGTAATTAACGACCCGAGTGATGATGTACTTGGCTTTTCGGAGGCCGAAGAGGTGTCAGAAGTTGTTATTGTTCCCAACCCTTCGAATCATTACATAGAGGTGCACTCTTTGACGGTGCCTTCCGGTGATGTATTCCAAATACTAAGTCTCAGCGGAAAGCCTTTGTTGGAAGGCACCACCAATACAAGGGTGGACATCGCCTCCCTGCGCAGCGGTCTGTATTTGATGCAGCTACGGGACGGGCGTTTGTTGAAGTTTGTGAGGGAGTAGGAGGAGTTGGGAGTCTTTTATGTTATTCGGGCGACCCCTGCGGGGTCGCCCGAATTTAATTTTAGCCATCCTAACCTTGCCTTCTAGGTCAAGCCGCATACTATATTTCGGGTAGGGGACTGAGACCTTTACACCTAAGACTTATCAAAAGGCTCAGACGTTATAACCAAAAGATATAAGCTACAAAATAAGTTCTCCCTACGCCAGCTTTCGTGATGTAGCCGTCAGTCTTCGCACACGCAAAAGCACTCTCTTCAAAGCGATCAACACCCCCATAGACTGGAACTCGCTCTCGGATGAGATAGGTAAAGTTTAGCGTCGGAGCAAGTCCAAAAAAGGACGGTCAGCCGATTTGGGACTTCCGTTGTTTAAGATATTTTTGATAAGCATCTGTTACGATTTAAGCGATACAGATGTAGAGGACATGGTGAACGAAAACCTCTCGGCGGCACTTTTTTGTCACTTAATATTAGCATATGAGGTACCTGACCATCGTGTATTAAGCCGCTTTCGGGGTGAGTTAAGTGCCAAAGGTGCTTTTGATGAGTTGTTAGCGAAGCTCAATAATCAATTAAAAGCTAAAGGCATTCCGGTTAGCCAAGGTAAGGCTAAAGTGGATGTTAGTTTAACCGATAATCTTCGTAAGCCCAAAGGCAGAAAGACCTATGAACTAGCACAGGATCGTCAGGAAGACGATCGCAGTGCGTTAGACCAAGAGCAGAAATGCCACACACATCAACTGCTCTGTGTAGAGCATCCGGGGATAGACCACCTAGGGTGCTGGCTCAAAAAACGGGTTCAGTCTCATTATGGCTACAAGCAACATCCCCGGAGGGGTGCTACAAAAATATTTTAACTCCTCTCCCCCTACTCCCTCACAAACTTCAACAAACGCCCGTCCGCTAGCTGCACGAGATATAGACCGCTTTGCAGGGAGGTAATGTCTACCCTTGTGTTCATGGCGGCTTGCCACTCAGGCTTAGTAGTTGGAATGTGCTTCCGATCAAAGACTGTACCTCCGGATAGCGGCCCGAAGGGTTAGGGAAAATGACTGCCTCTTCCGCATCCTCTGCTGCACTGAGAGGGGTCTGCAATAACCTCGTAACAGTCAAGGATAACCTCGGACTGATCTGTAAGAACCCCTGACCGGAAGAAAATGACCGCTCAATGAGAAAAAATAACCGCTGACCGGTCGACAGTAACTGCTTGAGCGGAATTTAACCACAAAGGGCACGGAAAACGGGATCATGAAGCGTGATGGAATATTGTTTGTAGCTGTTGTCTGATTACTTAATCTATGTTAAGTCTAGTAGTGTGTATCAAGAGAGGTTTCCAATTAGTAAGTATTTTTCATTCTTTTCAGGTCCGCCAGCCATGATTTCGTCATGGGCAAAGGCTTCAAACTTTTTAAAGTTATCAATGAATTTATCGGCAAGGTCATTTGCTTTTTGATAAAATGCTTTATCATCTTTCCAGGTCTCTCGAGGGCTTAGCACTTCGCCGGGAACACCGGGACATGTTGTGGGTATCTCTGCACCAAAGATTGAATGCGTTCTGTAGCCAACATCACTGAGCTTACCATCCAGTGCGGCTGTAATCATAGCCCGGGTGTATTCAAGGTTAATTCTGCTTCCTACGCCATAAGGCCCCCCTGTCCATCCGGTATTAACTAACCATACATTTACTTCATAGCGGTCCATTTTCTCTCCTAACATTTTTGCATATTCCGTTGGGTGTAATGGTAAAAAAGGTGATCCAAAACAGGCAGAGAATACCGGTTCCGGTTCAGTAATCCCAGCTTCTGTTCCTGCTACTTTTGAGGTATATCCTGAAATGAAATGATACATGGCCTGCCCCTTCGATAGTCTTTGAATAGGGGGTATTATTCCAAAAGCATCGCAGGTGAGGAAGAAGATATTTTTTGGAATTCCACCGATAGAAGGCTCTACGGCATTTCTAATATGGTTAATCGGATAAGATACTCGTGTGTTCTCCGTCACTGAGGCATTCTCGTAATCCACTTCTCTGGAGCCGTCTTTAAATCTTGTGTTTTCAAGAATGGCTCCGTATTGTATCGCTTTATAAATGTCCGGTTCTTTTTCTTCCGTCAGGTCTATCACCTTTGCATAACACCCTCCTTCAAAGTTGAAAACATTCTTACTCGTCCATCCATGCTCGTCATCGCCAATTAGCAATCGTTTTGGGTCGGCAGAGAGTGTCGTTTTTCCGGTGCCGGAAAGTCCGAAAAAGATGGCGGTATCTGTATGGTCTAATGCCATATTTGCCGAGCAGTGCATGCTCAGTACCTCTTCATCATGTGGGAGGATAAAATTCAAAACGGAGAAAATACCTTTTTTCATTTCACCGGAGTATGCAGTGCCTCCAATAATTATCATTCGTTTGGTGAAGTTGATAACCGCAAAATTGGGCTGGCGTGTCCCGTCTGTCTTTGGGTCTGCCTGAAATTCAGGAACACACAGGACAGTGAAGTTTGGCTCAAAATCTTTTAATTTATAATGTTCAGGTCTCAGGAACATATTGTAAGCAAAAAGATTGTGCCACGCCATTGTATTAATGACTCTTACTCTTAGCCTGTGAGTTTTGTCAGCTCCGGCGTAAGCCTCTCGAACATATACCTTCTTGTCCTCAAGAGATTTTACCATTTTATCAAACAGCTTATCAAAGTTTTCAGAAGAAAAAGGTTGGTTAATCTTTCCCCACCATACGGTATTTTTTGTTTTCTCATCCTCCACAATGAACCGATCTTTTGGAGACCTGCCTGTGAACTTTCCCGTATCGCACATCAAGGCACCGGTGGAGGTAAGCACACCTTCCCCAATTTTAAGTGTCTCTTCTATGAGTTCGGATTGACTTAAATTCCAGTATGCTTCTTTTACTTTTATATTGAGATCAGATAAATCTTTTTTAGAAGATTTTATTCCAAATTCCTTCATTTTTATAATAAAATTATGATTTTGATAGAATACGTTTATGGAAAAAGAATTATCGTAGAGTCTATTTCCCAGACACTACTACAAACTTAGCACGAATTACTCTTTTTCAAAGAAAGGCTCTATTATCTCTTTCGTTGTTGGCTTTGTTAATAAACTTACCACTACTAATGCCGTTACTGAGGCGATGAGTGCCGGAATAGCTACCATTTTAGGGTCAAAAGGAAATGAAATAATGCCAAGGTCAAGTATAATGCATGACCTATTGAGCACTTCAATGATTATAACGGATAACATTCCTGCCAAAATGGATGCTATGCCTCCCTGCTTTGTGACACGTTTCCAAAAGAACGTTGCTAATAAAGGAGGAGCGAGAGCAGCACCAATCATAGTGTATGAGATAAAGGCCATGGATAAAATCTCATCAAACTGTGTCATAATTAAGTAAGCAATGAAGCCTAAGATGATGATGGCAACCCTTTGCACAAGGAGTTTTGTTTTTTCAGACATTTCTTTGATAAAATACTTCTCTAAAATATCTCTTGAAAAATTGGTAGAAGTCACCATTAGAAAGGTATTTCCTGTTGAGAGAATGATTGCTGCACCTCCGGCAAACAACAGCGACCCAACGAGGGCGGGCAGTTGTTCAAATCCTATTCGCAAAATAATTTCTTCTGACATAGGCGCATTTACCGAGCCATCAGCGAGAAAGAATCTCGGGTCATCGGCATAAATGGCAAATCCGACTACGGATAACAGGCACATTAAAAACTCTATTCCTACCACACCAATAAACATACCCATCACTGCTTTTTTGGCTGATTTTGCATCTTTTGCGGAGGAAAACTTCTGGTATACGCTGCTTTCACTGAGAAGCAGCATTAAAGTAGGCAGCATGATGCTGATATACCATATCGGTTCATGTCCTTCAAACACGGAAAGGTGGTTGGGACTTACTTCATTAATCGTATTAACAACGTTATCCCACCCGCCAAAGCCTGAAATGGCGAACGGCACTGCGAGAACGATTGCTAATATCATCACACTGCCATTAAAAATATCAATGGAGACAATAGAGACCATTCCTGCAAATGCTGTGAAGGCAATGATGATTAAAAATGTTATGAGCGTACCTTGCTCAACAGAGATTGAACCTTCCGTTAGAATAGAAAGAAATCTGCCGCCGCCTTTGAATTGATACCCGGCAATGATCAGATAGGCTACGATTATGGTGATGGTTCCCAGAAGTCGTGCCATGGAAGAATATCTCTTCTCCAGAATATCTGTCAATGTGTACTGAGAAATTCTCCTCACTCGTGCGGCAATAAAGTAGACGGCCAGAATTCCGATCCAGGCACCCAGTGAAAACCATAATTCGGAAAAGCCTACCTGAAAAGTGAGTCCGGCAGTGCCGAATAAACTACCGGAACCTATCCATGTCGTGACCAACGTCCCGACCAGCAGATAGACAGGTACATTCCTCCCGGCTACAATAAAATCTTCTTCATTTTTAACGCCTTTGCTTTTGCGGATGATGATACCTGCCAGTATCAAGATGTAGGCGATGGTTACAATTAAATAGGTCATGTTAGATTGTGCTTTATTATTAAGATGCTGAGTTAGCCCTTGCTATTAAGAACTTAGGGAATGCGTTAAAGTTTTTTTACGGCCCTCCGGATTTATCTTTTCCATCAAGGATTAATAGTATTGCTCTTGCCCGCTGCTTTTTTATTATAAGAAGCGAATACGAGGAGGACAATGAATAAGTGCTGGATATTCTGAGTCATTGAGTTTATATTAATAAAGGTTGTAATTTAACTGTTTTGGGTTATATTTTAGCATTTCCCTTAGCTGCTGCTTAAAGTACTATTTGGTATGTTGTTATTCTTTGCAAGAAGGTTAGTCAATTCGTTTATTAAGTCCTTGTTCAAAAATTCGGATTAGTGTTGAAAATTGAATATTTCCTTTCACATTTTCTAGTTTTGATATGTAGCCCGAGACCTTTGCATAACTGACAACGTTACGCTGAAACAACTCAAATAGCTTTAATTTTCTTCTTTCTCCAAGATTTAAAATTACCATGACCAGGAGGTTGTTCTCGGCCGAACTCATCGGCGGTGCTCCGGATGGCGGCCACATGCTCGCCGATCAG
>JAPPDO010000078.1 GCA_028821635.1 Ekhidna sp. | reverse complement strand
CCCCCCCCCCCCCCCCCCCCCCCCCCCCCCCCCCCCCCCCCCCCCCCCCCAGACTTATGCCCTCTAGGTGCTTTAAACAATGATTTTGCGGTGTTATAGTTTAATATCCGGTTCATAATCTTAGTATTCAGTAATTAATTAAGGTGCAAACATAAAACAATTAGTTAAAGATGCAAGCGTTTTTTCGATTTTTTTTTATTTTTCTCTAGGTGTAGTCTGTCTTGAACGGGCTTTATTTGATTTTAAGGATCGCCATGATTTTACTTTTTGTTCGTATCATGCCTTCGCTGAACAAACTAATAACGATTGAACCACAGAGAACACGGAGAAGTCATGGAGGGCACGGAGAGGGGTCTGCAACATTTTCAGCTATGTTCAATCCCGGTCATCTCTCATCGAAGTCGATGATCCCGATGCTAGTCCGAGCTTCAGCGACGGTTTTGATTCTGCGTATGCTTACGCTCCTATGCGTAACAGGGATTTTTCATTTAGGTACTAGATGGGAACTTTAATTTTATCAAGTCAGTTTTGCTTTGTGTTTCTTATCATTGCAAAAATCAGTTTTGCATTTATCTCTTATTAATTAAAAAATTAAATTTTATGAAATCAATTTTATTTTCTCTTGCTGTTCTCTATTCAGTTTTGGCGTTTGCACAAACACCTATTGATGAATTGCAGAAAAGCAACATCAGTTATCTTGAATCGCAAGAAAGTGAGGGGTTTGAATTTAGGTCTCAGATCATTACTGAGTTTGATCAGGCTAATGCTTCTCAAAACGTAAATATTAAGCTAAGCAAGGATTTTACCTATCTAATTATTGCACTTGGGGACAGTAATATTCCTGAGATTACTTTAGATGTAAAACCTTCTAAAAAGGTCGCAATGAAATCAATGAGTTGGGACGGAAGTATGGCAGCCCAATCTTTTTCAGTGACTCCTTCTAAATCAGGACGATTCAAAATTTCAATCAATGCTGTTGGTTTAAACGCCTCAGCGCGCGGCTTCATTAGTTTTATGATTTTGAGAAGGTAAGTGGAGTACTTATCCCGAAAGAGAATAGTCGGAGCTGTATGTGAGAGGGGTGAAGTATGGTGAAAATAGTATTTTTGGCCCATGGAAAAAATATTATTACTCGTCATTACCATGATAATTTTAGTATCATGCAGTTCTTTATCGAATGAAAATGAACGACCCGCTGTATGGGTTGGAAAATGGGAGGCCGTCTGGGAGACATTTCCCGATTCGTACCCTGATTTGACGGACATAGAATTTTATATGAATGGAAGGTTTGTGTTTTCAGAAGATAGTCTTACGGTCATCAACAACGGATACCCCGGATGTATTTTTGCTGCCGACACATTAAAGCACACCCAATGTTGGAAGGTCTCCAATGATACGCTGATTTCTTATAATGATGCTTCCACTCCGGGAATGACTTACAAAGTGAAATCTTTGTCTGAAAATACGATCGAATTACAGCTGATGGAAGATATTTTCATTACGCTTACAAAATGACACTCTCTTTTTGTTTTACAGAAAATAAGAACATTTTACTTTAATTTGTATTAAAAAAATAAGTGCCTGTGAAAAAGTTTCTAATTATTGTTGGTGCAGTTATTTTCCTGCTAATTGCGGCGATCATTGGTTTACCGATTATTTATAAAGATGACATTAAGAATGCAATGGATGAAGCTATTGCAGAAAGCCTGAATGCTCAAGTTTTTTATGATGTTGGTCAATTTGATCTGTCTTTGATCAAAAATTTTCCGGATTTCACTGTTAGCCTGGGAGATTTTGGGGTTGTTGGAATTGATGAATTTGAAAAAGACACACTCGCTTCTATCGAATCTTTTGAAATTACAATGGGTCTAACGTCGGTCATTTCAGGAGATCAAATCAAAATAGAAGAAGTACTCTTAAATCGACCCAAAATCTCAATAGTTGTATTGGAAGACGGAAAAGCTAACTATGATATTGCGAAGATCTCCAAAGAGAGGGCTGGAATGGTGGCAGGGAAAGGGGAGAAGGTATCGGCAGAAGGTGCCGCTAATGGATTAAGAAGCACAGTAATGAGGGAATGGGCAATTTACCACGTTGTAAATTATGATCTTGGGAAGGTATCTATGCAGGAAGTTGAAGCGGGGAAAGACGAACAGCCATCAACGACTGCCGATAGTGAGTTGAGCATAGAAGTAGAAAAATGGGTAATTATGGAGGGGCAGGTTACTTACACTGATCTTTCAGAAAATATTTACACCAGCCTAATCGGATTGAACCACGCAGGATCAGGGGATTTTACGCTTGATATTTCTGACCTTACGACTAATACCGTCATCGAGTCGGCCTCTTTAGGTTATGATGGAATAAGGTATGTTTCCAATAAAAGGATAAAGGCAGATGTCATACTTAATATGAACCTTCCTAAAATGCAGTTTTCGTTTAAAGACAATCAAATCGCAATAAATGATTTTGCTATCTCTGCCAATGGCGATCTTCAAGTAGCCGGAGACGACATACACATGAACCTCACATTTGAGGGGAATGACATTAATCTAAAGCGTATTTTATCATTGATTCCGGGAGCCTATCAAGAATATCTAGATGGTATCACGGCTGGCGGCACCGTCAATTTTGACGGGCTGGTAAAAGGCACATTCAATAGTAACAGTATGCCCAAAGTGGCAGCAAACCTTTCCGTTGATAATGGAAGCATAAGGTATTCGGATTATGACATCCCAATTGATGAGGTCAACATAAAAGCTGATTTCGATTATCCATCGGCGGATTTAAGAGAAACGCGTTTTAATATTGAGCAATTTTCCATGCTTGTAGACGGCGAAAAATTCGAGTCTTACTTAAAACTTAAAGACCTGGAAAACTATACTTGGAATTTCGGATTTGACGGTCATGTGGATTTAGAAAAAATCACTAAAATTGTTCCTTTGGAAGGAGAAATGGCATTGAAAGGTAAAGTTAATGCAGGCATAAGGTCTTCCGGCAAAATGTCAGATTTAGAGGCAGAAAAATATGAAAACCTGCCCACCGAAGGCAGCCTCACCGTTAAGGATTTTTACTTTGCCTCCCCCGATCTTCCTCAGGGACTTAATACTTCAAAAGTCAATATGACATTCAAGCCGGAGGAAATCGTGCTTGATCGATTCTATGCTACCTCTGGAAACTCTGATTTTTCTCTGGCAGGAAAAGTCAGCGACTACCTTGATTTTGCGCTTTCTAAAAATGAATCGTTAACCGGAACGCTTGACCTCCAGTCCAATCTTCTGGATATAAACGAGTTTATTCCTGAATATGATCTTAAAATCAAGGACCTCAAAGGGAAGGTCGCAATTAAGGACGGGGCCATTCTTCTTGAAGAAAACTCCTTCAACATGCTGGATGGTGCTTTTGAGATGACCGGTTCTTATGTCACCAAAAACTTAGACCAGCCTAAGTATGACTTGAAATTCAAAATTAAAGACCTCTCCATTGCAAGTGCTTTTGAATCTTTCTCTGTTGTTCAGCAGTATGTTCCCATCGCAAAACACGTGACTGGCACGTTTTCTTCCGAATTTGTTACTGACGGATTGCTTGGAAGCGACATGATGCCCGTCACGGATGCAGTCAATGTTGATGGACGTATAAATATTGCGAAAGCTACGCTTAACACTGGCAATTTTATAACCAAGTTAAATTCACTTGCCGCATTGAAATCCGGATCAAGTCCCCTCGGCGGCGAAAAGTCCATCTCACTGGAGAATACCCTGATAAAAATAGTGATAAAAGAGGGTAGACTTTCCGTTGAACCTTTTGATTTAAAAGTGCGGGGACAAGAAGCAACCGTTGGCGGCAGCAATACATTAGACGGCAAATTGAACTACTCCATGTTGATTAAAGAAATACCTACCGGAGCGGTTGGAAATGTGTTGAACAGCGCATTAAGTTCATTAACAGGAGGTAAGAATCTTGTTTCAGATAAAATGGACATAGCCCTCGGCATCGGAGGTACTTACGATGACATCAACGTCAGTCTGCTGGGTGCCAGCCCTTCCAATTCAAGTGGACAATCCTCTCCCAAAGAGGTGTTTAAGCGGCAAATCACCTCCAAGATAGCACAAGAAAAAGACAAGACTGAAGCCGAACTGGCTAAGAAAAAAGCTGAGGCCGAAACTAAAGCAAAAGCCGAACTTGAGGCAAAGAAAAAAGCCGCTCAGGATTCTATAAAAGCAATAGAAGCAGCAGCAAAGGAAAAACTGGAAAATAAAGCAAAAAAGAAAGTCAAAAGTCTTTTTAAGAAAGGTGGCGGAGAATAAGCCTACCATCGCTGCATTTCCTGCATTCGATGAGCATCTAATTTTAAAAACGTAAAAAGTAAAATCGTAAAAGCCAGCAGCGATGAACCACCATAGCTGAAAAAAGGAAGGGGGATCCCTACCACCGGGAAAAAACCTATAGTCATTGCAATATTTACGCTAAAATGGAAGAAGATTATCGCGATTGTAGAATAGCCGAAAACCCTTGCAAAAGGTGATTTCTGTCGTTCTGCAAGGAAAACTAATCTCAGGAGAAGTATTGTAAAAAGAACGATCAGAAAGGTACTTCCTATCCATCCGTGCTCCTCGCCAATTGTGCAAAAAATGAAATCTGTGGATTGTTCAGGCACAAAATCAAATTTTGTTTGGGTCCCCTCTAAGAATCCTTTACCGGATAAACCTCCGGATCCAATGGCTATTTTTGATTGAGTTACATTCCAGCCAATCCCCAACGGGTCAGTATTTGGATTGACAAGAGAAAGAACCCTCTTCTGCTGGTGGGGCTTCAAAACACTCGATAATATGAAGTCCACGCTTCTGACCACCAACACCACTACTACGCCGGTTACTAACGTAATGATAATTCGTTTAGGGTTTTTCGCATTTAACCCGATTAAGAGCAAAATGACTATTGAAATGATGACGAATAATAGTGTTTGATTTAAGAATAATGTCAATAAAAAGATAAACAAAAGTCCCAAAAATGATATTAAAATTGCCATTGGCATGCCTTCCATAAACATGGGAATCATAAATGAAGCAAAGACTAATGCCGTGCCAGTGTCCCCTTGCAACACCGTCAGCCCCGCCGGGATCATTATCAAAAGCAGTGCTGTTGTCAAAGATTTTACGTTTTCTAAATTGGTATTGACTTTCCCTACATACTTGGCAAGAGCGAGGGCTGTGGCAAATTTTGCAAATTCTGATGGTTGCAATCCGAAGCTGCTAATGCTTATCCAGGATTTAGAACCAGCGATCTCTTTTCCACTAATAAGTACAAAAACCAGTAAGACAAGCGTGACAGCGTAAATGATGTAAGCAAACGAGTCAAAAAACTTATAGTCAAACAGAAAAATAGCTGCTACCGAAACTCCCAAAGCGCAGATCCATACAAACTGCTTACCGGCGTTTGTTGAGAAATCAAAAATCCCCAGTCTTACGTCCGGATTATAATCTGCGGCATAGATATTGACCCATCCCAGCACCACCATCAACCCGAAGAGAAGCACCGTCACCCAATCAATTTTCTGCCACTGTGAGTCTTGGTTCATTAGGTAAATATTTTTTCTTTACTACATAGTCTTCAAGCCAAGGCCGGGATATTTGACCAAAAACATATTTTTCAGCTAATAAACTGGCTACACTTACCGCAGCACGTCCGCCTTGTCCGGCATTCTCTACATAGGCTGCAATAGAAATCTGAGGATCATCCAACGGAGCAAAGCCCATAAATCCGGAGTGATCTTCTCCATGAGGATTTTGAACTGTGCTTGTTTTTCCAGCTAATTTCAAGCTATCCATGTAACCTCTTCGACCGGAGCCTAAACGGATTACTTTCTCCATACCGTCCACAATCACTTCATATAGATCAGAGGAGAAGGGGAGCGTTCTTTTTTCAATATTCGGATTGGGCCAATCGCCGATTTTAGCCACAATGTGAGGGGTTACGTAATAACCACGATTGGCTAAAATAGCTCCAATGTTGGCTATTTGTAAAGGTGTGACCAAAAGCTCTCCCTGTCCGATGCTTAACGAGGCGATATTAGAATATTTCCAACGCTCTACTCCATAAAGTTTGTCGTACCACTCTACACTTGGAATATTACCATTATTCTCATTAGGCATGTCCACCCCTAACCTTTCCCCCAGCCCAAACGCTGCCACATAGTTTCTCCATTTTTCAAATCCAATCCTGGTATCAAGAAACTGACTTTCTTCCATCCCTCGCTCTACTACTCTTTTCATTATCAGATAGAAATAGTTATTGGAAGACTTCTGAATAGCCTTCGTCATGGTGTAAGGTCCCGGAGGTGCTAAATCTCCTATGTTGGTTCCGTCTGTTATTATTATCTCATCAGGTTTCACCACCTTTTCGTGCATAGCAATGATACCTTGTATAGTCTTGAACATGGAACCCGGAGGGTATCTCGCTTGCAGGGGTCGGTTGAATAAAGGCTTATTTTCATTTTGTTCTAAGAGAAGGAAATTCTTACTGAGATTCCTCCCGCTTAAAAGCTGAGGGTCATAGGATGGAGCTGAAACCAAAGCTAATATTTCTCCGCTTTGCGGCTCTATTGCGACGACGCTACCTACTTTCCCGTCCATTAGCTTTTCGGCATATTGCTGTAGTTCCAGGTCTATGGTGAGGTATAAATCTTCACCTGCTACGGACACCGTATCAAAATTTCCATTTTTGTAAACATCCTTGATTACTCCCTGTACATTGACTATTTTGTAATTCACTCCCCTCCTTCCACGAAGCATATCCTCATATGATCTTTCTACGCCTCCGATTCCAACATAATCACCGGATTTATAATAGCCGCTGTTGTCATCAGTTAAGAAACCTGAGCTTACTTCACCGATGTAGCCGAGCACGTTTGCCATTGATCTGGTGTTGTACGATCGGATAGTGCGGGGCAAAACATAGAAACCCGGATAGTTAATCAATTGATCCTGAACTTTCGCAAAAAGCTCATCCGGGATTTGCTCTTGAAATTTAGAAGGGAGAATCTTTGAATATCTTTTAGCTTTTGAGATTTGTCCTTGAAACTCTTCCGTCGTGATTTCCAGAAGTTTGCAAAATCTGGCAGTATCTATGATATTGACCTCTTGAGGGACAACCATCAGGTCATAAACGGGAGAATTAAATGTGATTAAATTGTCATTATTGTCATAGATAAGCCCTCTGAACGGATATTGTGTTATTTTTTGTATGACATTATTTTCAGCATCAACCTTGTAGTCTTCTTCAATTATTTGGATATAAAAAAGCCTTAAAATGAAGATTAGTGCCATTAAAACAATCAGAAAATTTATGATTAAAGGTCTTCCGGTCATGCTCTTTTACCACTCAACTTCACTAAAAGATTGATTACAAATATGATGATAAAACTAAATACTGCGCTGCACAATATCCTGGTAAATAGACTTCCAAATAAGTGAAACCCTCCATTTTCAACTGTGAACAGGATAAAATGATGGACAAAAATCAGGGGGAATAAATATCGGGAGAAGTCTGTTCTGTTTAACGTAGCGACGTTTAGGTTAGTGAACTCTTTCCAATCATCATCAATCACCGATAACCAAAAATTACGTATGAACATGATAAATACACACGCTGAGGCATGAATGCCGGGAGTATTTGTGAATATATCTACAAAAAGTCCGGAGCAAAAACCAATAAGCATTAAGTAGGATCGACTCAACTTTGTGGGAAGCAAGAGAATGAAGCCCACGTAGAAGAAGCCAAATGCAGTATTAAAAAGTACGACTCTGTAGATAAGAGGTAGCTGCAAAAACATCATAAAAATGAAGTTCAACACGAGTTCTCTTATATTAATTCGGTTCATGGGTGCTGAAGAGAGTCTTTTTCATTTTTTAGTAAATCATTAATTACATAAAGATTTTTTATTGAAGTAAAATCTGTGGCTAGTTTTATCTTAGCATTATAAAATGTCATCTCTTCAGATAAGTCAAAGTCTTCAACAACTCCCACAAGAATATTTTCAGGAAACACCGAATTAAAGCCCGAAGTGACTATCGTATCTCCCCTTTTTATTGATATATGTCTGGGGATGTACTTCAAACTTGCTTTACTATAATCTTCCTGGTCCCATTGAACAGTAGCATTGGTATTTGTTTTCTTGACTACGGAAGAAACCAGAAGATTCGGATGCAATAGCGAGTATACCGTTGCAAAATTCTTAGAAACCGACTTTACCTGACCGACGATGCCCTTTGCAGAAATTACACCCATACCGGGTTTGATGGAATCGTTCTTTCCTGCTGAGATGGTTATGTAGTTCATACTTCGGCTAAAAGTACTATTTACCACTTTGGCACGAGTAATCGAAAACCGTTTGATGGTATCTCTGCAAGACGGTGGCTTTTGCTTTAGTAAGGTTAATTCCTGTAGCAGCTTCTCATTTTCATTTATAAGCTCCTCATTGATCTCAGCTAACTGAAAATAATTAAAAACGTTGCCGGATAGCTGAGAAGCGGAAGCTGCCAACTTGTTGCTGGAATTCAAAAATGAGGCATTATATCTCCCATTGTAGACGATAAGCAGCCAAACGCTCACTATTTCCAGAACCAGGAAGAGAGCTATTTCCCTGAGTTTATGAAGAAGAACCAACAGCCGCCTCATGGTAGATTTAACTCATCAATACAGCTTTGTAGTAATTTAAGTTTTTTAATGCCGTCCCTGTGCCCCTGACAACAGCCCGTAAGGGGTCTTCAGCAATATGGATGGGAAGCTTAGTCTTCATTGAAAGCCGCTTGTCTAGTCCCCTTAACATCGCACCGCCCCCTGTCAGATAAATGCCATTATCGTAAATATCCGCAGATAGTTCCGGAGGTGAAATTTCTAAGGCTTTCAAGACGGCCTCTTCAATCTTAGATACGGATTTATCAATGGCGAAGGCAATCTCTGAGTAGGGTATCTTGATGACTTTTGGGATTCCTGTCATTAAATCGCGCCCTCTAATTTCAAAATCTTCGGGCCCCTCGTCCAGTTCAGTCAATGCCGAGCCTACTTCAATTTTAACCTTCTCTGCCGTTCTTTCTCCAATTAAAAGATTATGCTGCCTTCTCATATAATCAAGTATATCTTTATTGAAAGAATCCCCCGCTACCCGAATAGATTGGTCGCAGACAATGCCGCTCAAGGCGATGACTGCAATCTCGGTAGTGCCGCCGCCAATATCCACAATCATACTGCCGACCGGCTGGTCAATATCAATTCCTATACCGATAGCCGCCGCTACTGGCTCGTGGATCATATAAACCTCTTTCGCTCCGGCGTGCTCTGCTGAATCTCTTACAGCCCTCTTCTCTACCTCAGTAATACCTGAGGGGATACATATAATCATCCGATGAGAGGCAGGTACAAAACTCTTCTTACCCTTATCAATCATTTTGATCATTCCCCGTATCATGTGCTCTGCCGCATGAAAGTCTGCAATCACTCCATCTTTAAGCGGACGGATTGTTTTAATATTTTCATGAGTTTTCTCGTGCATCTGCATCGCTCCGCGACCAATAGCCAGCACTTTATTCGTGTTTTTATCAATCGCAATAATTGACGGCTCATCGACGACAACCTTATCCTTACTAATAATTAGTGTATTAGCCGTTCCTAAATCAATCGCAACGTCACTTTGGAAAAAATCAAAAAGACCCATTAATATTCGTCAAAATTTCAGCACGAAGTTAGGTTTGATTCAGCATAAAAGCTAAGGTGTCACTAAAATGCAGTGGATTTGCAAGAAAAAAGTGATGAACACAAAAAATGCAAACTGTCCTCAACGCCTCGCTAAAGACTTCATATAAGAATGGAAAGAGTAGCGGAGAACAATGCTATCAATGCAAATCATACCAATAAATTCCACCACTTTCCTAATAGGCAGCTACTCCCTCACAAACTTCGCCAATCGCCCGTCCGGTAGCTGCACCAAATACAGGCTACTTTTTAGTGAGGTTATGTCTATTCTTATATTAGTGGGACTTTCAATAAAGATTTAACCACAAAGGACAAAAAGAAGCCACTAAGGGCACAGAGAGTGCATTTGCAACTTTTTAAGCGCATCTGCAAGAAAAAAAATGCCTACTTTGATTTTTTAGACCGGCACTCAGTCTTCTCCGGGTGTAGTTTGTAACTATGCCTTTATATCCCATCGCTTTATGTACTTTGTGTTAAATGTTAGTAAAAACATCTCACATATCCATGATCAGTGAGTAATACCAAAGCTAAATTATGTTCGGATATCCGGCAGTTAGTTTAAGAGGCGGCGGCTTTCGTTTGTAAATTTTTAAGTACTCTTAATTTGGAGCGCAACTCGCTGACCGTTTCTTTGGATAGCTCCATATAGATTCTAAAACTTTCATTTGCCACAAGCTCCTCACTGATCAACAGCTCAAAGGCTTTGTTTTGTGAAGCCTGAACATGCTTCACATTTTCAACTGTATCGTTAATTCTTCTTAGGTTCGGAATATTGTTTTTAATTTTTATCAAATCTTCATAAAACTCGTCAATACGGTCCTTTTTCTTTTGAGCTTGCCACTTTATGAGCGAAACCAGACCACTCCAGATAGCAATGATCAGAGAAAGGACTACACCTCCTAATTCGGCATATCTCTCAAAAAAACCCGGATCGTCTCCGTCAAAAAATATCCTAGCACCCTCATGCAGGGGTATATTTAATTTCCCCTGATCAAAGTCTGTTTTCATGCCATTATAAATGAGCGGGTCGATGGATGTAAAAATCTGTCTGTTTCGTAGCATGGTTTTCGTAAAATCATTAATCGGGACTTCTCCGATAGAAGACCTTACCATCATAATCAAGTCAACGGATAGGGTCACAATAGGCTTTTGTGCATACCCCATGTAGATTCCCTTCGGGATTAAAAAAGGTGAGAGCTTAGGATAAGTCAGGGAGAGTGCTTCAACGATAGAGGAGTCGTCATTTTGTACATTCTCAAAAGAAAACAGTTGATAGCTAGTATATCGACTCAATCTTTCGTCATTGAGCAAATTCGTTAATTCTACCACAACGTCTCCCTTTCTCATTTCCTGAGTTAGGCTGATTCTTGAATAATCAACAGCATAGAACTCAAACAAGTCCAACATTAAATTATAGGTCGGTGAGCCCTCTCTCCCGATGTACAAGTTCTTGTCATGAACCAAATCCTTAAACGAATTGATCTCTTCTTCCGACTTATAGAAAATATGAAGTATCTCGGAATAGACAGAAAATGCAGAGTTAACCCCTTCTCTAAATTTTACATAATTTTCAACCAGAGCAATATCTACAGCACCTAGCACGAGGCTGTCTAGGTTTTCTTCTGTTCCCAAACCCTCAATTAGGACAATATCAGTATTATAGAAGGTAGCTTCCAGAAGCTCTTCCATCTTCAGAGCTATCTCCTTGTTGGGACCTTTGTCATTATAAATGAATTTAAAGCGGGTAAGCGTTGGATTACAAGAAGTAAAACCAAGTATGATTACAAAGATTAGCGGGTAAAACTGTCGATTCATGGTATATATTATGAATACGTGAAAGATACTTTAAATATTTCGTATCTCACTCTTAACGTATCTTATTTCGTCGTATAATAATACTTAATGATTATTTTAGACCTAATTTTGTATACATTAAACAATTACATCCAACCTGAATGAAGAGGCGCATTTCATTTAAAGACAAAATTAAGTACAGATTTGATAATTTCGTTTCACAGGGAACCATTTCCATGATCAAAGGTCTGGGAGTGATAACGTTGATCGTTATTGCTATTTTCGGAAGTTTCCTGCTTGCTCTGGGTCTTCACCCTGACCATGAAGATAACTTTAACATCTTTGAATCCGTTTGGGTGAACCTTACGCATGCACTTGACCCGGGAGTTTTGGGCAATCATG
The DNA here is from genome assembly GCA_028821635.1 of Ekhidna sp. GTDB lineage: Bacteria > Bacteroidota > Bacteroidia > Cytophagales > Cyclobacteriaceae > Ekhidna. The sequence continues at coordinate 4,490 of JAPPDO010000078.1, read as the reverse complement.
ACGAGAACTGGCCATTTCGACTGTTTATGCTGCTTACAACCGTTCTGGGTCTGGTGATTATATCTACGCTCATTGGCCTCGTTTCTAATGGTATTTTGACTAAACTGGAAGTGCTGAGAAAGGGGCGATCCTTCGTTATTGAACAAAACCATGTTCTTCTTTTGGGCTGGTCGTCCAAAATTTTTACGATCATTCCTGAAATCGTCGAAGCCAATGAAAATCAAAAAAAGGGGGTCATCGTCATTCTTGCTGATATGGATAAGGTAGTGATGGAAGACGAAATTAAAGACAAGGTAGGGAATACCGGTAATACTCAGGTAATCTGCCGAACCGGAAATCCTATTGATGTACATGATCTACAGATCGCAAATCCGTTTGAAACAAAGGCGATTGTTATACTGGATAAAGAAAATGAGAACTCTGACAGCCAGATCATCAAAACAATCGTTGCCATTGTCACAAATCCAAATAGAAGGAAGGCTCCTTACCACATAACAGCAGAAATAGAAGATAAAAAAAACTTTGACGTTGCTAAGATGGTGGGGAAAGATGAGGTAGAATTGATCTTGTCCGATGAGATTATCTCTAAGATCATGGTACAGACCAGCAGGCAGTCTGGTCTAAGTGTAGTTTATCAAGACTTAATGGATTTTGACGGTGACGAAATCTACTTTGAACTTGCCCCTTCTTTAGAAGGAAGAACCTTTCGCGAAATTCTGTTCGCTTATGAGGATTCTGCAATTATGGGAATCCAATATGCTAAGGGCGGTGTAGCTATTAACCCACCTATGGACACTGTATTTAGCAAAAATGATAAAGTAATAGGTATTACAAAAGATGACGATACACTTATTCCAAATGCAGCACCTGATGCTGATATAGAGGCTAATGAAAGTAAAATTGTATATACTGAACCTGAGCCTATGGAAGCAGAGGAAATCCTCATTGTAGGCTGGAATAATAGGGCAAGATATATCGTTCAGGAGTTAGATAATTACGTGCCAAAAGAATCAAAACTGAAAATTGTCTCAAAGTTTGACAATGCGGAGAAGACAATCGAAAAAATAAAAAAGAGCGTTAAAAATATTACCATTTCTTTTGAAGTACAGGACACAACGGATAGAGAAACGCTTGAAAGTATGCGTCTGGAAAACTATGACTACATCATACTGCTAAGCTACCAAAACTACTTCCCAATTCAGGAAGCTGATGCCCAGTCGCTTATCACCTTGCTTCATTTGCGAAACTTTACCGAAGTGCACGGAAGCAAATACAAGATCGTGAGTGAAATGCTAGATATACGAAATAGACAGCTTGCAGATATTACAAGTGCAGATGACTTCATCGTCAGTGATAAATTAATAAGTCTGTTAATGAGTCAGGTAGCCGAAGAGAAAGATTTAATGCGAGTATTTGAAGACCTTTTTGATGCTGATGGTTCAGAAATATACATTAAACCCGCCATGGAATATGTGCAAGTGGGTGAGTCTATGAACTTTTACACAGTACTGGAATCTGCGGCAAGAAAGAATGAAGTAGCTATTGGCTATCGAAATATTGCCAAATCTAAAGATGCAAATGAGCAGTACGGAGTTGTATTGAATCCCAAGAAATCAGAGATGTTTACTTTGGAAGCAAACGATATGGTCATCGTTCTTTCAGAGGACTAAATATTATCTTATCTGCCTCTAAGCGTAGGTTGTATTGTAGATTCTAGTCGGCATAAACATGCCAAACTCTTCCTGGGACAAATTCCCGCTCGGCATTCCATGCTTGCACTCGGTAAAGGAGAGACTCTCCTGATTAGAAACAACCTCCTCAATCAAAAAGATGTTGTAAGCCTGACGGTAGTGCTGACTATTTTTGTACTATACATGGACAGCCGACTTTTGTTCTTCTTTTATGATAAAATTTGGTAGTAACAATCTATTTCAGAACGGGACTGTCTGTAATTCGGCCTAGAAGGTCAGACTGAAGTACACCTTTTAAAATAAATAAGATACCTTTTAATTAATAGGGAATGCCGAAATACATTTGCCTGATGATAAAGACCGTCAAAGTGCTAAACCTTTTTTCAACACTCTTGTTCGCCATCGTTTTATTGTTGGTTTACGCTTACCTGCCCATCAATGTTGATTTGAATGTTGAAGGTTGGCATCCGGTACACAAACAAGACTTTTTTTATCAGTTTTTAATCACCTTTTTCGGGCTCAATATTCTTTTGAGAGTGGTGATTTTTTATGGTTTGAAGCGTTTAAAAGTGTTGCTTTTATCCTGGGTCAGCGGGCTCATTTTTGTCATGAACTTTTACTTTACATTGCTGACAGGCTTTATTGGGGTTTGGAATAACCCCACTCACATATCTCCGGCCAGCTATAACTATTTGAATATAATCGGCCCGGTTTTTCTGATTATTTGGCTGGCAGGGCTCATTTTTTTGTTACTCAAAAGACACAAAACCTCCTCATTTTCAATTGACTAAATTTCAACACCTAAATAAAACTCCCGGTTCGGACAGGCTTGTTAAGTGCATAAGCCGCTATTTTACGATTATCTTGACAGCTAAAATCCTATCTCATTCACATATAACGGACTCATTATAATGACAGAGGCAATTTACACCGAGCAGAGCATCAAATCGCTTGACTGGAAAGAACACATCAGGCTGAGGCCGGGGATGTATATCGGCAAACTCGGGGATGGCTCCTCTCCTGATGATGGAATCTATGTATTAGTAAAAGAGATTATTGATAACTGCATTGATGAGCACATGATGGGGTACGGGAAGGTTGTGGAGATTAAAGTGACGGATCATCGGGTCACCGTGAGAGATTATGGTAGAGGTATCCCGCTGGGTAAAGTGGTGGATTGTGTCAGCAAGATCAATACCGGAGGCAAGTATGACTCAGCCGCTTTCCAAAAGTCGGTAGGGTTGAATGGTGTCGGAACTAAGGCAGTAAACGCACTTTCAAGCTACTTCAAAGTGCAAAGCTTTCGGGAGGGGGAAACGAAACTTGCAGCCTTTGAACAAGGCGCGATCACGCATGATGCTAAGATAGAAAAATCAGACCAGCGAAACGGCACCCGAATCATCTTTGAGCCCGATGGGGAGGTTTTCAAAAACTTCCACTTCATCCCCGGATACCTCGAAAACCTCATGTGGAATTATGCTTACCTTAATTCAGGTCTGACCATCATTCTTAATGGCAAAAAGTACCACTCTGAAAATGGCCTCAAGGATCTTTTGGGTCGAAAAACAAACGAAGAGAGCTTGAGGTATCCAATCATCCACCTGCGAGGCGACGATATTGAAGCAGCCTTGACGCATGCAAATCAGTACGGTGAGGAGTATTATTCGTTTGTAAATGGCCAATACACCACACAAGGAGGTACACATCTGGCCGCGCTGAGAGAGGCCGTTGTTAAAACAACAAGAGAATTTTACAATAAAAATTTCGATGCCGCCGATGTCCGCTCTGCCATCGTTGGGGCTATTGCAGTCAGAGTCCAAGAGCCTGTCTTTGAAAGTCAGACTAAAACCAAGCTGGGTTCTCAAAACGTGGGGCCGGACGGCCCGACGATGAGAACGTTTGTCAATGATTTCTTGAAAACACATCTTGATAATTATCTTCACAGAAACGCTGAGACCGCCAGTTTGCTTCTCAAGAGAATCCAACAGTCAGAGCGGGAGAGAAAAGAGATTGCAGGCATCAAAAAACTCGCCAATGAACGCGCCAAAAAAGCCAACCTCCACAACAAGAAGCTGAGAGACTGTCGCATACACTTTAATGATAAGAAAGCCAAAGAGGAGCTAAAAGATGAGACAATGGTGTTCATCACGGAAGGAGACTCCGCAAGCGGCTCCATTACCAAATCAAGAGACGTTCAGACGCAGGCTGTATTCTCTCTGAGAGGTAAACCCTTCAACTGTTTCGGACATACCAAAAAAGTCGTTTATGAAAACGAAGAGTTTAATCTGTTGCAGCACGCACTCAACATTGAAGAGGGCCTGGAAGGACTTCGCTACCGAAAGATTGTCATTGCAACGGATGCCGATGTGGACGGAATGCACATCCGTCTATTGCTGCTGACATATTTCCTTCAGTTCTTCCCCGAGCTAGTGAGGAACAATCATATTTTCATTTTGGAAACGCCGCTGTTCAGGGTTAGAAATAAAAAGGAGACACGCTATTGCTATTCGGAGGATGAGAAGCAAAAAGCAGTGGCAGCACTGGGACATAAGCCGGAGATTACACGCTTCAAAGGACTGGGCGAAATCTCTCCTGACGAGTTTGCAGGCTTCATTGGAGAGGCCATCCGGTTGGAGCCGGTAATCCTGCAAAAAGAAACGAAAATCCAAGATCTGCTCGCTTTCTACATGGGCAAGAACACGCCCGACAGACAGCAGTTCATTATTGATAAACTCAGAGTGGAGAAAGACCCGGCAGAGCAGGCGATGCCGTAAATAAGACTTCCATACCCTAAGAGAG
>JAPPDO010000285.1 GCA_028821635.1 Ekhidna sp. | reverse complement strand
TAGTCATCAAAAGGAAGATTAAGAAAAAGAATAGTGACCTATCGTTCATATTTTTGACTCTTTTTGATTCGCTATCTCTTCTGTACTTTTCCAGCACTGATACAGTGCTCTTGGCACATGAAAACATCCTTTCCATTTGCCTCCTTTGAGTGGGAGCAAGACCTGACCCTGTCTGTTGAGGTAGCCAAACCATTCTCCTCCATATTCCTGATCTCTAAAATGACTCCATGTGTAATCATGTACTTTTTGAAACCAGCTAAGACATGCTTCATTTTGTGTATGCTGATATCCTTTGAGCAGGCTTACGAGCGTTTCCAGATGCACCCACCATAGTTTTTGGTCCCACTCTAATTGTTGTAATGGCTTGCCCAAAATATCCATAAAATAGAAAATACCGTCATGAGACCTGTCCCAGCTATACTCAAGGGTATCCAAGGTAATTTTTACAGCCTGCTGCACAAGTTGGCTGTCTGTTCGCTTATGTGCTAAATCCATGATAAACCACATGGCCTCTATGGCATGGCCGGGGTTTAAAAGCCGTCCTTCGTAGGTATCTGAAAATTGATGTTCTTGTGTGATATTCTCCAAGATCAGCCCTCTGTTTTCGTCATAAAAATGAGTCATCACTTCTTCTATTGCTTGATCCTGAATTTGGGTGACGGTGGTTTCAGATAGGATGGGGGTTATTTCTAAAGACAGGTTGCAAAGGATCATCGGAAGGGAAAATCCTTTCAAATTTCTAGTGCCTGGAAAGGTTTTATTATACTTTCCTTTAGGGTTATCGGTACGCTTCAGTATCCTCTCAAACGTTGAGCGAGCGATGTGTAAATAAGCATCATTTCCCAAAAGCAATCCCAGTTTGCCAAAGGCCATAGCTGCGAATGTATTGGAAAAGATGTTGTACGGCTGAGTGAGCGGCTTACCTTGTCGGGTAAGGCTAAAATACCAGTCAAAGTTGCCATCATGTCCGTATTTACTCAAAAAAGCAGATCCTTGCACTGCCGCATCTAGGTATTCTTGTTTTTTTTCTACCTCTGCGTACAGCATGGCAAGTAGCCATACTTGCCTGGCCTGAAGCCAAATGAATTTGTCTGTGTCATACACTTTCCCCTGTTGATCCAGGCATGTGAAATATCCTCCATACTGATGGTCCAATGAATGATTTGTCCAGAAAGGCACTACCTGTTCCAGCAGTTCTGATTTGTATAACTTGCTGATTTCGTTGAAATACTGATCCATTTTTGATATGCTTATTTTGTCAGAACTTTACCAATCTTGTCTTTCTCTTCTAGGTACTCCTTGTATCGGTTGAATAAATGACCGGCTTGAACATAAGCGGATTGAGGACTCATAAAATGAGAAAATTCGAAGGTAATGGCTTTTTGGATATTCGCTTTTCTGGCTGCTTCCAGTTTCATGCGCATTTTTTCCCATTTGATGGGTAGAAATTTTATAGGCATATCTCGATCAAAAGTTTCAATATTAGTCCAGCATTCTATACCATGTTCATCTGAAAGTTTTTTGTGAATACGCATGAAGTGTTCCAGTTCTTCGTATGCTACATGCCCATCCTGAAAAGCGACTACATCTATTGCACCGTATATCTGGTCAAAAATGGTTCGCCAGTTTTCTTCCTGTTCTTTTAGCGTAATGGATTTGGCCTTAGTGATCTCTTCTGTATACTGGCTCACGTTTTTTATGCCGTTAATGTAAGGTGAGATAATGACTTGTTGACCTTCAGAGATATTTTTACAGTGTTTGCCAAGTTTCTTGTATAAATTAATTATACCTTCATTGCCTATGTTTACTTCATGTGAGATATACCAACCTTTAAAAGCGGGGAAGTTGCCGTAAGCAGCCCATACTTCGTCAATGACTTTTAGGTTGATGGCTGTTTCTTTTTTGTAATTCTGGTTTTTCCAGAATTCACCGGAATCATATAACCCGAAGTAAAAACCCATTTCATGTTCTTCGGAGAGATTCAAAAACAACCGTACTAAATCCTCTGGGGGATCAAAGGTCTCCACTTCCTTTTTGAGTATACTTGAGGGGTAAGTACTCCATTTTTTGTAACCGCAACGTATCAGAATGACGAATTCTATTCCAATGGATTTCATGAGTGCAAAATCCTGATCCCATTCGTTGGGTCCCCAGTTTTGGTGAGGGATATCGTGACTGACTTCATCAATAAAGGTTCCTTTAATCATAATTTCATTTTTTCAATTTGAATGGAGGTGATTTTTGTCTCGTCATCTATCTGAGATAAGTTGTCATACCAAGTTTTTTTAAGTATAATCGTCGTGATTAACAACACTACAGAGGAGATGAGTGCTTCTTGTTTGAATCCGGCTAGTAAATACATGGGCAATACTACCATGCTCATCTGCCAGGTCATACCCACAAGGACGTTAAGTAGGTCATTTTTAAACTTTAGATTCGGCATAAATGCCGGGTACTCCTCCCTGATACTGGCGATGACAGGCTTCCAAAATCCCCACGGCTTTGTTTGCATATAAAAGCGTTTTAGCAATTCCATGTCATCTGGTTTTGATAGAAGAGCAAAAGAGATACTACAGATTAAAGAGATCAGGAGGATGACGGGGAAAATGTAAATATCAATCAGTTTAGGATAATAAATGTGTATGATAGGGGGCACGGTCATAGAAGCCACCAAGCCTCCGAGCATTCCGGTAAAGTAGCCTATACCATTAAATCTCCACCAAATCCATTTTAACACATTGGCTGCTGCATATCCGCCGTAGAGAGAAGCGGAGATCCATAAAGTCATCTCATTAAGCGACCCGGCAAAAAGACCAAAACCAAGCCCAATTAACACAAGTGAAATGCCTGAGGCATAACTGTAGTTAATCAACGTTTTATTTGACGCGTTAGGTTTTAGGTATTTTTTATACAGATCGTTGACTAAATAGGCAGGGGCTGCATTGACAAAAGCCGCAAAAGTACCCATAAAGGCAGCCAACAGACCTGCCAGTAATAACCCCTTCAGGCCTACCGGAGCAAACTCCTGAATGGCCCAAGGAAGTATTATCTCAAAGTCAAGATCGGCTCCCATAGTGCGCATCTCGGGCACAAGATAGGCCAAAGCCAGCACTGTTAGGCCGGTGATCATCAGATATCGGGGCAGGTAGAGAACTATCATGGTCAATCCACTCATTTTAGCTGCTTCAGAGGGTGTCTTAGCAGAAAGGATACGCTGCATATCGTAACTTGGAACCGGACCTGCCAGACTGGCAAATATGCCTTTGAAGATCATCAGGCCCAGAAGTAGAGTAAACATCTCATACCCATCACTGCTTATTTTATTTGTAAGCTCCGGGAAAAGATCAGACCAATCCAAGGATAGCTTCCACTCAGGCATCAAGCTGCCCCAGCCATTAGGTACTACGGCCAGTACCTGCTCATGAGATACACGATTTAACGTAATGATGGCGATAATGATGCAAGAAATCGTCATTATGATGAATTGCATTACTTCTGTACTTACCACACTGTAAATGCCACCTTTTAAGGTATAAATAGTTGTTACTCCAATGATGATAACTGCATATACCTGTGCTGAGGATAACGGCAGCACTCCCAGAAGGTTTGTGCTAAGATCCCATGGCAAAAACTGGGTGGCAAATTTGCCTATGCCTTCCACAAAATAGGCAATGAAACCAATTACACTTACAGTAGCGAAAATAACTACAATGATGTGAGACCACTTCCCTCCTTGCGTTTCTCCAAACCTGAAAGAAATCCATTCTGCTCCCGTGAGTGTATTAGACCGACGCATCCATACTGCCAGAAAGACCATTACAAAAATCTGATTCCAGACCGGCCATAACCAGGGTATCCAAGCGCTCTTGACTCCATAAATGAAAAGTAAAGTGACTGTCCACATAGCACCGGAAATGTCAAACATCCCGGAAGCATTTGAAAGGCCTAGAAAGTACCACCTGATCTTATTCCCCCCCAGAAAATATTCTTTGAGGTTTTTAGATGCTCTTTTAGAAAGATATAAACCTATAATGAGCATACCAATCATATAAGTGAGCAAGATCAGAATATCTATCCAATGAAGTCCCATTTAACTGTATTTAAAGCATCCCCCTACATCTACTAATCAGATAAAGTCGTGGCTCTTAAATATTAAGGAGGCTGCACCCCGGCAGTACACATTGGCACTTAGCTCAGAAAGCATGATTCTGCATTCTTTTATCACCATAGGCAAACATGTTTTCTTGAGTCCCATTTTTACAGAATCCAGTAATAAATCATTCACTACAACGAAGCTTCCACCTATGATCACATCTTTGGGATTCAGCAGGTTGAGAATACTGCCCAATGCCTCGCCCAATTTTAAACCCTGTGCCTGAATCAAATCAATAGAAGTGAGATCGCCGTTGTTTGCCCCCTCGAGGATGTCGAAAAAGGAGATCTCCTCTGCCTGATCTTCTGTTACCAAAAGAGATTGACAGCCTTTGCTAAGTGCTTCTTCAAAATCTAATTGAAGTGCATAGCCGGACACTTCTGTTCCTAAGCATCCTTTTTTGCCGCAAATGCACAGCCTTTCTTTAGTGCCAAACTTCATGTGACCAAACTCGCCGGCAAATCCTGAGTTTCCCAAAAGCAGTTTACCGTTCACTACCATGCTAAGGCCCAAACCACGATCAAGGTTGATTAAAATGAGGTTATTGCTACCTTTACCTTTGCCAAATTCGCACTCTGTAAAACCTGTTATTCGGGTATCATTTTCTACGTATACAGGCATCTTAAGGCGGGTCTCAAGATATTGTTTGAATGGCACATCCATAAAGTTAAAGTAGTTAAAAGTTTCGCCAGTGTGTACATTTACCCTTCCGGTAATGCCTATCCCCAGCCCTAATATTTTGCTAATGCTTACTTCAAACTCTTTAATACATGCACTTATAAAATCAACTATTTGGTTTAAACATACCTTCGTGTTTTCTAAATTAAAATCAGAGATAGATTTTTTATAAACCTCTGATTGTTTGATACTGATAATGACCATCTGCGCTTTTTTCAATCCTATAATGAGCCCTATAGCGTAGAATTGTTCGGTATTGACAGAATAGATCGCAGGATTTCTACCCCGTCCTGTCTCTCGTTTACCTTCTACGACAATCCAGTTATTCTCCAGAAGATCAGTGATTATGGCAGTGACAGTAGGAATACTTGTTTGTACAGCCTCCGCAATCTCAGGAATAGTCATTGCTTTGTTCATTTTTGATAAAATGCGCACGTATTCCATCTGTTGCCTCGTCCTTTTATCAAGAACGCTGCCATCATTTATTAAAAAATGATGCTTCACCATTATACAGCTAGATTTGTCATCTTTTGAATGAAATTAAGTACTCAATTATATTTAGTTCTCTGTAATTGATAATAATTTTTATTAATGAAAAATAGTATGCTAAATTCTTAATATATTAATCGCTATAAAACTTAAAATTTGCTAAATTTAATTTGATCTTGATTAGTTGTGTTATAATTTGCAGTTTTATTTATAACAAACATAATTAAAGCATGATAAAGTCTTTCTTTATCCAAAGGGATTTGATGTATATGTATTCGTGCTCCCTGACCGTCGAGAGTATTCTGTGGAGATTTGTAATTGAAACTTGTAAATAGTTGTCAATGAAATCAATACCATTGTTGTTGGGTTTCTGCTTCTGGTTAATAACGCAGGCTGTTCTTGCTCAGAAATCTGAAATCTCAGGTTTTGTGCGAGATGAAGAGAGAAGAGTGCTTATAGGCGTAACCATAGTGCTTGAAGGAACGACATTTGGCACAACAACTGATATGAACGGGAGATACGCTTTAGGTATTGAGGGCGACCTTGCAGGGGCTTTGGTTTTTTCTTACACAGGTTTTGAAACACAGGTTGTTCCCATTGAAAATCGCACGTCTTTAAATATTGTGCTGAGAGCATCCATTGACCAGCTAGATGAAGTAGTCGTGACAGCAATAGGTATAGAGCGTGATAAAAAAGCACTGGGCTATGGTGTGCAAAATGTTGACGGCACTAATCTTACAGGGGCACGTGAGTTTAATGTAGTGAATTCATTGCAAGGGAAGCTGAGCGGGGTGCAGATAAATCAGGCAGGGACAGGACCGGGAGGTTCGTCTAAAGTAGTGATAAGGGGATTTAACGCACTGGGGTCTTCTAACAGTCCGCTTTATGTGATTGACGGTATACCTGTATCAAGAGGTCAGGGGGGAGGCAGTCAGTTTGGTGGAATTGATTCCGGAGATAACATATCCAACATAAATCCCGACGATATCGCTTCTATCAATGTATTAAAAGGTGCAGCCGCGGCAAATTTGTACGGTTCAAGAGGGTTGAATGGTGTAATAGTGATCACGACGAAGAAGGGAGAAAGGAGAGAGGGGGTTGGCATAGAAGTCAATTCCAGTGTGACATTTGAAGATATACTTATTTCTCCTGAATTGCAGAACAGATTCGGCAGAGGCTCAGCGGGAGAGTTTCCCATTGCGGATGACGGCAGCATATTCAATGGCATTAGAGAAAGTTGGGGCGTACGCACACGGGAGCAGACTGAAATTGACGGGGTGCCTATTGTCAACTGGACAGGCAATGCCAGACCTTACCGTTCAGAGCCTGCCAATTTTAAGGATTTTTTCAGAAAAGGAATTACATATAACAATGCCATTTCCTTTTCTGGGGGGAATGAGAAGACACAGTTCAGAGCGTCTTTCTCTCACCTGGACAGGGAAAATATCATGCCCAATAGTGATTTTGAAAGGTTTAATCTAAGTCTGAATGTAGGATCAAAATTAGCTGAAAAGGTGCGTGTGGAAGGCCGGGTGAGCTATCTCAATCAACAAGCATTTAACAGACCCAATCTGACACTGAGCCCTGACAATCCAGTGAGGAGTTTAATAGAAATGCCCCGAAATATTTCGCTGGACGATCTGAAGGAGTTTCAGACAGCCGACGGTCTGCCAAGAGTATACACCAATACCCAAAGACCGGACCAATGGCAAAACCCTTACTGGGCGGTCAATCTGAATACCAATGAAGATGAGCGTGATCGGATCATTGGTTTTTTATTGCTGGAGTATCGTTTTACAGACTGGCTCAAGGGCCATGTCAGAACAGGAGCAGATATTTATCACGACTTTCGTGAAAATAAAAATGCATCTAACACCATTTATAGAATACCTGGAGATGGCGGCTTTTACAGCGAGAGCAACAGCCGTGTGCAGGAAAGTAATACAGATGTGCTATTGACCGCCGCCAAAAATCTGAGTGGCAATCTGAATATTTCGACCACTCTGGGTGCAAACCTATTCCGCTCAAGGAATCGGTCCATTACCAATGTTGCGGATGGTTTGGAGATACCTAATTTCTTTTTGATACAAAATGCAACGGCTACGATATTATCTGAGGGCTTATCTCAAAAAGAGGTACAATCTGTTTATGGAGCTTTACAATTTGATTATAAAGATTTCCTATTTCTGGAGTTGAGCGGTAGAAATGATTGGTCCTCGTCTTTACCATCAGAAACTAGATCTTTCTTTTATCCAGCATTATCTGGAAGTCTGGTTTTTACTGAAGCACTATCTCTGTCATGGGGGGTAGTAGATTATGGAAAGATAAGAACGTCCATTGCACAGGTAGGAAATGACACTGATCCGCACAGATTAGACCTACTCTTTGCCGTCAATACCCTGATACACAACGGTCAATCATTTGGTCAATTAGTGCCGACTCGTCCTCCATTGGGCTTAAAAGCGGAGATCAAAACGTCATTTGAAGCTGGTTTTGAGTTGGCTTTTTTTAAAAATCGGCTGAATGTAGATTTTAACTACTACAATGCCGCCACTGATGAGCAGATTTTCAATATCCCCGTCTCTAATACATCAGGATTTAGAACAGCCTTACTAAATTCAGGACGGATCAATAATCGGGGCATTGAACTCATGCTCTCCGGAACACCCTTTAAGGCCGGTAATTTTCGTTACGATGTAATCATTAACTACTCGAGAAATAGATCGGCTATTGAAGAATTGGCCCCGCAGATTGAGACAATCCCATTGGGGCAGGGTGTTTATGACCAGTTTGGGGTTGCTATATTGGCAGAGCAAGGCGGTGAGTTTGGTGATATCTTTGCAACGAATGCTTTTTTGAAAGATCCCAAGACGGGTCGGCGAATTATTGACCATACAGGACTGCCGGTCAGAGACCCGGCGGGTCAGCAAAAAATCGGGAACTTTCAGCCGGACTTTCTTGCTGGTGTAAGCAATCAGATCAGTTTCAAAAATTTCTCCCTTTCAGTGCTTATTGATATACGAAAGGGAGGTGATATTTTCTCTTTCACCAATGCGGTATCCGCAGCCAATGGAGGGGCAAAATTTACAGAAAATGATCGATTGGAATGGTATTTCGGTGCCGGAGGATATGTTGCAGAAGGCATTACGGAGGACGGTAGCGTCAATACTGTCGAAGTAGACCCTCAGGTGTACTACGGGCTTGTAGGAGGAAGGGGGAATGTGTTTGCAGAGGAGTTTATATATGATGGTAGTTTCGTCAAGCTTCGAGAGATGATACTCTCCTATAGATTGCCCTCTGATTTTCTTAAAAGCTCGTTCTTATCCTTCCTTACGGATCTGCAATTAGCAATAGTTGGACGTAACCTGGCCATTCTCCACAAAAATACAGTAGGATTTGACCCGGAGGCGACTTTTAACTCTGGCAATGATCAAGGGATTGAGGCTTTCGCTTTCCCCTCAACGAGGAGTATTGGATTCAATATAAAAATGAAACTGTGATGAAGTATTTAGAGAAGATAACACAAATTCTTATGGTTTCATGGTTATTGCTTAGTGGATGTACCAATCAGTTTGATGAGTTAAACGTGAGCCCTAACGCCCTTCAGCAGGACCGGTTTGACGAAGACCTTCTTTTTACCCGCACACTGGTATATGGGGCTTTGAGATACACCGAATTTCAACGTGCACAGCATCTCTATTGCAATCACTATATCCAGTATTACTCCATGTCCGTGGGACGGTTCCCTACCGGCAGATACATCACACGCGACGATTGGTTGACCGCTTACTGGACTGAAGCTTATGCAGATTATCTCACGCAATGTCAGCAAGTAATCAATATCACGATTGAAAATCCAAAATTGATTAATAAGACTGCCATGGCACGGATTTGGAAAGTATTTCTCTTCCACCGCATCACAGATTTTTTTGGCGACGTTCCTTACTTTGAAGCACTTCAGGGAAATCTTACGCCTCGGTACGACCCTCAAAAAGACATATATGCCGATATGCTCAATGAGCTTGAGGAAGCGGCAGATAGTTTTGACCCATCCTTATCCTCAACGTTGGGTTTCGGGGAGGCAGACATTTTATACCAAGGGAATATCGACCACTGGGTCCGTTTTGCAAATTCATTACAGTTTCGCCTGTCCATGCGCATGAGTGAGGTAGACCCTGCCGGTGCAGAGCAGCACATACGGGAATTACTCGGTGAAGACCGTTTGATCAATTCAGAAGAATTTTCGGCCGTCATGTCATACGGAGAAGATTTTGGCGGGGCACTGGAAAACCTTCAGCCAATGGGCATCATTCGTACATTCAATGAATACCGGGCCAGCAATACGTTGGTTGACTTTTTGAGAGATAATAATGACCCACGCTTAGAGCTTTACATTGCTCCGTCAGAAGCTACCAATGAATTTGCAGGCCTGACTAATGGGTTAAATCCCGAAGAACTTGCTGCCATTGACGATCAGTTGGATAATTTTGCAAGAGACTCGCACATTATATCAAATACTTACGCTCCTTCTGTTTTGTTAAGCTATTCGGAGGTAGAGTTACTTAAAGCAGAGGCCAGCCTACGAGGTTGGGGATCAGGAAGCGTGCAAACGCATTATGAAAATGGCATACGTGCCTCTATTAACTTTTGGTTGGATGTTTATCAGAATCTACTGGTGAGGATACCGACAAGTCAGCAAAATATTTTACCGACTATCAGCGTTTCTATGCAGGATATCAATGATTACCTTTCAGAGCCGAACATCTTATACAATCCGGCGAACGCTTTGGAACAGATTATCACACAAAAGTGGCTTACAAATATTAACCAGGGTTTTGAGTCTTATGCTGACTATCGAAGAACAGGATTTCCCAAACTGAATCCTATTCCTAACACCGATATGCAAAGTGAGACAGGGGGGAGTGCGGTTCCATTGAGAATCAGATATCCGAGTGAGGAGCAAAGCTTAAATGGAGAGAATTACAGGATTGCCGTAGGAAGACAAGGCCCTGACCTGCCTACGACTAGTGTATGGTGGGATACCCAATAATGAATTTTAATATAAGTTAAATTAAATAAATTAATATGAAACGTTATCTATTTTGTAAGTTATCCTTAGGGATAACACTTGCATTTATTTTTGCGTCCTGTGGTGATGATGATTCTCCGCAGCTTGACGATGATTCTTCTATCTCGGCTTTTGTCTTTGAAAGTCTTGATCCGGACGTAGAAGGAACTATCTCCGGTACTAATATCACTGCAACCGTTCCTAATGCAACGGATGTCACAAGTCTTGCGCCGACCATTACGATTGCTGATAAAGCAAAGGTAGCACCGGCATCAGGACTAGCACAAGACTTTAGCAGCCCGGTAAAGTACATGGTAACGGCAGAAGATGCCTCTCAATCCACATATACAGTAACAGTTACCGTTAAAGATGCGCCAAAACTTATGGCATCCGCCGTGTGGGAGAAAACCCTTGCTAATGGAGGCCTGCCTTCTTGGTTTACAGCAAACGGAGAGCGTGATCTTGCGGTAAGTGGTACTTTGTTATACGTGACTAATAATAACGATAAGATTCAGATATTATCTGCTGCTGATGGTTCTATACAGACTTCTGCCGGTTCGGGTACAGGAGCAAATAAGGGATTTTTAGATGGCAAGCAAAATTTTGCATCAGGGAATCTTCGCTTGGCAAATGTCGGCATTGATAACAATGGCGTAATCGTAGGCTCCAACCTTAGAGTTGGTGATGGCACTAATCCCTGGAATGTGTACAATTGGGATAGTAATACATCAAATCAGGAGTTATTATTCAGCTATACACCTGCTCAAGGCGTGAGAATGGGTGACAATATGACGATCGTTGGAAGTGTTACCGGAGAGGGGTTCATTTATGCCGCAGGGCACGGAACAAGGAAAATCTTTAGGTTTGGAATTGCCGGCGGAACAGTCAATACTACTCCAGCCGAGATCACACTCCAAAATAATGACATAACAGCACTTGGTAATGCGCCGGATGTAAATCCCGTTTCCGATGCTTCGGATGCTAATATTATTGTGACCGGCACGGAAATCGGCCTTTCCGAATATACCTCCGCCGGAGTGTTAGTTGGCACCTTGCCTGATGCCCTGAATGCCGGTGACACGGCCCCTTTGTTTGCGTTCGCCCTGGATGTGAAACCTTTTGAGCTTAGCAACAGAAAAGTGATTGCGACTACGGCCACTGATTTTACGGGAGGTAATAATGCAGACGGGGGATGGTTGTACCTTATCGACTACACGGACGGCTGGGAAAACCTTACGAACGGTAATATTATCCGTATGGCTTTTACTCCAAACGGTAATATTGATACAAATCTCAACGGCACCGGAGGTGTGGACGTAGTTGTCAATAATGCCGGAGATCAGGCTACTGTGTATGCAATTATTAGCAATTTTGGTATTGCTGCTTATAATATTTCTTTTGATAACCTTTAAATAAAAAAGGTTAATTGTTAAATTTCTAATAAATTAAATAAGTTAATTAATATGAAACGTTTGAATTTCTTTTTAAAGTTATCCTTTGTGATAACACTTACATTTAATTTTACGTCCTGTGGTGATGATGATTCTCCGCAGCTTGACGATGATTCTTCTATCTCGGCTTTTGTCTTTGAAGCCTTGGATCCGGATGTTAAAGGTACAATTAGTGGAACCAACATTACTGCAACCGTTCCCAGTGGAACGGATGCAACGAGCCTTGTGCCGACCATTACGATTGCCGATAAAGCAAAAGTAGTGCCGGCATCAGGAGTGGCTCAAGACTTTAGTAATCCGGTAAAGTACACAGTAACGGCAGAAGACGAGACGGAAACGGTGTATACAGTGACCGTTAGCGTAGAGGAGGATGATGATTCTTCTATCTCGGCTTTTGTCTTTGAAAGCTTTGATCCGGACGTGGACGGAACTATTTCGGGAACTAATATCGCTGTAACTGTTCCCTACGATGCAGACGCTACAAGTCTGACCCCTACGATTACCATTGCCACTACCGCAACAGTGGCACCGGCATCAGGAGCGGCGCAAGACTTTAGCAGCCCCGTCATGTACACGGTAACAGCTGAGGATGGTACAACAACGGTGTATACAGTGACCGTGACGGTTAGAGATGCTCCGGAACTTATGGCATCCGCCGTGTGGGAGAAGACTCTTGCTAATGGAGGCAAACCTTCATGGTTTACTAATAATAACGATCGGGATATCGCTGTAGGCGGAAACTTTGTATACGTCCACAACAATAACGATAAGATCAGAATCTTATCTGCTGCTGATGGTTCTATACAGACTTCTGCCGGTTCGGGTACAGGAGCAAATAAGGGATTTTTAGATGGTAAAGAAAACTCAGCCGGGGGAGTTCTTACCTTGGTAAACGTGGGTGTTGATGATAATGGTGTAATCGTAAGCTCTAATCTTAGAATTGGTAACGGCACTAATACCTGGGTTGTGTACAATTGGGACAACAATACATCAAGCCAGGAATCATTATTAAGCTATGTACCTGCTTCAGGTGTGAGAATGGGTGACAATATGACGATCGTTGGAAGTGTTACCGGAGATGGGTTCATTTATGCCGCAGGTCAAAGTACCAATAAGATCTTTAGGTTTAGCATTTCCGGCGGGACAGTGAATACTACTCCGACCGAGATCACACTTTCGGGTGTGACGGCACTTGGTAACTCACCGGATGTGAATCCTGTTTCCAATGCTGCAAATGCGAACATTATTGTGGCCGGCACGGATATCAACCCCTCCGAATATACCTCCGCCGGAGTGTTAGTTGGCACCCTGCCTGCTGCTCTGAATACGGGTGACACGGCTCCTTTGTTTACGCATGCTCTGGATGTAAAACCTTTTGAGCTTAGCGGTAGAAAAGTGATTGCGACCACAGCTATTGATGCTAGTGGTGGTTCAGATGAGGGATGGCTATACCTTATTGATTATACGGACGGCTGGGGAAACCTTACGGCTGATAATATTATCCGTATTGCTTTTACTACAAGCACAAATACGGATAAAAACCTCAATGCTACCGGAGGTGTGGACGTAGCTGTCAATGCTGCCGGAAGTCAGGCTACCGTGTATGCGCTTATTTCCAATTTTGGTATTGGTGCTTATAACGTTACATTTAATAACCTTTAAGTAAAAAAAGGTTGAACTATTAAAATTGATTGGGTTGCGATTTTATCGCAACCCAATTTTTACACTTAATTCATCTTATGATGCATCAATCATTTTTAGTTGTATTAGTCTTGATTGCAGCCGCCTGTGGTTCCGGTGACGACTTCAATGACGGTCCCTTTATAAGCAAACGAAAATCAATCCTTTCTTTTACTTTCAAAGCACTACAGCCCCCGGTAGTTGGTGTAGTTAATAAGTTTGACTCTACCGTAACGGCAACAGTCCCTTTTGGTACAAATCTTACAACCTTAACACCGACCATAGCAATATCTGAAAATGCCACCATTTCACCTCTTTCCGACACCCCTCAAGATTTTACAAACGGCTTCACCTATACGGTTACCGCGGAAAATGGGACGACTCAGTCATGGCCTGTAACGATCATCATCGGTGAGGAGGATGCTAAACCTCGCTTAACGCTTAGCGATCCTGTTTGGAATCAGTCACCCTCAGGCGTAGGAGTTCCTGACTTTTTTACCGATGAAGGCGAGCGAGGACTGGCTTATGGGAATGAACATCTTTATATTACCAATAACAACGATAAAATACTCGTCCTAAACCCTTCTGACGGTACGGTGTTGAGCACATTAGGTGCCACGGGGATTGAGGGCGGACTTCTCCGAATCTCCGATGTGGAAGTAAGTGGAAATCAGATCTTCGCTTGTAATACGGTAGAATTTACCTCAGATGGAGGCGGGCAGCCTACTGTTTTCAAAATATACCGTTGGCAGACAGAGTCATCCGCTCCGGAAGTTTTTCTCAAATATACGAACACACAGTTTAGGATGGGAGATTCTTTTTCAATAATAGGGGATATTAATACCAAAGCGGTAATTCTTACCGCTTTTGGACGAAAGTTTTTGACTCCTACCAATAGGGGAAATCAAGTCTTTCGATGGAATATTGAAAATGGCGTGATAACCAGTTCCGAGCCGGAAATCATAACTATTCAGGGAGTCCCCAG
This sequence comes from Ekhidna sp., assembly GCA_028821635.1. Taxonomy (GTDB): domain Bacteria; phylum Bacteroidota; class Bacteroidia; order Cytophagales; family Cyclobacteriaceae; genus Ekhidna. The sequence continues at coordinate 1,948 of JAPPDO010000285.1, read as the reverse complement.
TTTGACAAAGTTCGGCTCCAGACCCCATGTCCAACTGCTTGATGTAGATAGTGAATATTATTTCGTCAATGCCAATGATATTGAAATAACCCAAACTTCACTAAACGGTACATTTGTCCACCGATTACCCAATCTTGGCAGAGACCTTTTTGATGGATTCACGTCTTACTTTGAAATCTTCGAAGCCTTTGATAAAACAATCATCATCTCCATTTTTCCGCGCAGCTCTATTGAGAGCAGACTGCTGGTAATTGATGTTACCGAAGGTATTGAAAACGTTACGGAGGAGGAGATAATTTTGAGTGAAAACTTTATGGATACATCTGAGATCGCTAACGTAAACGCCAGTGGTGCAGTAGCTTATCATTCAGTAGATAAAAATAATATTGACATTTACTGCTTGATTACTAACCAGGCCCTAACCAAGTTTAGGCTTACCTTATCAAGTAATTAATGACGTAGATTTTGAATAAAATATGTTCACTAAAATATTAATCCCAAAATTTGATTTCAAACCAAAAAAATTGACCCTTGCCGCTTTGCTGGCTCTCCTGATGATACTATGTGGATGTAATAATGACGGGCAGAACACTATGGTAGTATTGGAAGGCAGAGAGATTCTGAGTTTTCGATTTGAGGGCACCGACCCCATTTCAGAGGGAGTGATTGATGCTGAGCAAAACCTGATCACAGTGACGGTGCCTAATGGGACGGATCGTAAAGCATTGGAACCCACCATAACGGTATCAGAGGGAGCATCTGTCGAACCGGCCTCTAACGCTCCTCAGAATTTTACGAATGCGGTAGTTTATACTGTCACGGCACAGAACGAGTTAAAAAATAGCTACACCGTCATTTTGAAAGATGGGCCTAGCAGTAATGCAAGACTTGAAAGTTTCAGCTTTCCCGATCTGTTTCTTTCAGAAAAGCCCGCCAATTCTGAGTTTGACTTCAGTTTTGATGTTCCTTTTGGCACCGATGTTTCTCAAATTGAAGTGAACTTCACGCCGGAAGACCCTTTGGCCACAGTAGAGCCGGTTTCCGGAACCGTCATTGACTTTACAAATCCTGTCAGCTTTCTTGTTACTTCATCGGACGGAAATACCACTCAAAAGTATACGGTTCGGTTCACCGTTAATGAACAGGAAACCGGAATTCGTGGTGTTTGGATGACGAATGTAAACAGTAATGTGCTGGGCACAAATCAAGGGATTTTAGATGCAGTTAATAAATTACATGAACTGAACTTCAATACCATCTTTGTAGTCACCTACAATAAGGCACTGACGACATACCCCAGCCAGGTAATGAAAGATTTGACCGGCTCTCGTATTGACCCCCGATACGAAGATAGAGATCCGCTCAGAGAACTTATTGATGCCGCTCATGCAAAGGGGATCAAGGTTTTTGCTTGGTTTGAATATGGTTTTGCGGCCTTCAATGGCCGTCCGGGACCTATTTTGGAAGCTAAGCCCGAGTGGGCGGCAATGGATGTGAATAGAAGAGTAGTGGTGAAAAATGGCTTTTACTGGCTCAATACCTTACTGCCGGAAGTGCAGAATTTTATCACGGACCTGACACTCGAAGTAGTTCGTAACTATCCGGATATAGATGGAGTTCAGGGAGATGACCGCCTGCCTGCGATGCCTTCGGAAGCGGGATATGACGAGTACACAGCCAATTTATACCGTCAGGATAATGGAGGGCAGGACCCGCCAACAAACAGAATCGATAGAGACTGGCTGGAGTGGCGAGCCGAGCGTGTTAATGATTTTGCAAAAAAGTGGTACGACACGATAAAAGTCGTGAATCCGAACTGCCTGGTGTCGCTCTCGCCCAGCCCGTTAAATTTTGGGTATCGGGAATACCTCCAAGACTATGAGACCTGGGTAGCTGAAGGCTACTGCGATATGGTACACCCGCAACTGTACAGGAGAGACTCTCAGGG
>JAPPDO010000158.1 GCA_028821635.1 Ekhidna sp. | reverse complement strand
AACTATTTAAATATTAATTATGGCTCAAAGGTAAGATGATTATTTAGAGATGCAAAATTTTTTTCGATTTTTTTTTAGGCATTGCTAAACTGAAGTAGTTTTGCGATAAAGAATGATTTATACAAAAATTATTTGTTCCCGATGTTCATATAAATTCGGAATATTTCTCTCATCAATTCTAAATCCAGTTCCGTGATTTCTTAGTGCTCCTGTCGGCTTCAAGTGCATTCTCACATCCATGGCAATTAGACCTTTTTCAAAAGCGTCCAAAAAATTGTCAGGATCGGGTTTATCAAGTAAATAGGCTTCATTGAAATGAAATTCTTCTTTTCCTGTTTCTTCACTAATTCTGTTGTCAGCAAAAACTACTATTAGGCGTTCAAGCTTTGTTACGAACTTACCCACAATAGTAAACACACTCCAAGTGCCTAACATTTGGTTTTTATGGCAAAGATGCACCTGATGATTTCCTCTGTCTATTTGTATTTCTAATCCTTGAGGGTTTGGAGAGCTATGAAAAACGGTGGAGTAAAGGGATCGTCTCCCTTTATCATCAATATAACCAAAGGTTTCGATAACTTCTCTTTGAGACATTTGCCAAACAGACCGATTGAACGTAAAAAGTGTAACCATAGAACCGGATTTTTTTCTGTTGGCTTTAAGCTCAACTCTACCGCCTAAATCCGGAATGGCAAGATTATTTTCATCAAGTTGTAATTCTTGTTCTAAAGTATGTCCAATACCAGTTGGTCCTCTTCTATGTGTAGAAATAAATCCACGACCTTTTAAGTCCTCTAGTCGTTGTTGAATTTCTTTTAAGTTCATTTAGTTTTTTGCATTACCACAATATACTCTTGCTTCATCGTGGAGGACTTCCTTCCTCTTACATTTGACGGGGAGTTTTTTAAGGGCATTCTTTTATTAGGTATGTTTCTTATTATCGTTTCTTTATGAGTAAAACCGTTAGATTCATAGAAGTCTTTGGTTATTTCATGCATAGGGATTTGTATTCCTTTAACCGTTCTATTTCCTACTACATAACAAGAATGCTTATTAACTTTAAGTTTTTGGGAAACGTTGTCAATAGAGTTTTTATAATCTACAAAGAAGGAGAGGACTTCTTTGGCTCTTTTGTTATCTTGCTTTGCAATTTTTTCAATGGTTTGATTGAGTGCAGGTGATTGGTCAATTTTTTTATCTGTAGTTTTGTTTCCTCCCATTAGATTATTGTCTACTTGATTGGCATCTTCAATTCCCATCCATTGATTTGATAGTCTAGAATATTGCCCGTAAGCTACGGTTGTTCTTGAATCGCCATAGGGCGGTGAGGTAACCACAATATCAATGCTCTCATCGTCAATTTCTGAATTTGGAATACCATTAACAGAATTAAAATCTTTAATCATAGAGGTAGCTCCGTTTAATTTAATCTTTGAAAACTCAACAAGCCCCTGTTTGTTTCTACTCAATTTTGACAAAAATATCCCAAAACAATCAGGGTTAAATGCTTCTCTTGTCTCTTCGGGCATTCTTACTAATTTAAATTCCCCTTTTTTAGTCAGTGAGGACTCTCGAATGGTTTCCGAAAAAGCTATAAGAAAGAATTGTTTTATTTCATGATGCTGAATATTGTCAATAAAAGATTTTATAACAGAAAGCTTTTGTTGAGCCGTTTTGTTAAACCAAAAATCAATATTTTTAAAATCTGGCAAAACAATTGATTTATTGTTTTCCTTAATCTTAATTCTAAATTGAAAAGCAAAGTCGTTAAAGTCTTTAAGATATAAGTTAAGAACCTGTATGTCTAATTCTGTGGTTTTGGCTTTTGCAATGAGCCTTGCTAGTGGATTTAAGTCAGTACCAATCGCATTAATGTCTTTTATATTTGCTTCTACTAATGATGTTCCTGTTCCGCAATAGGGATCAAATAGTGTTTGACTACCCTGCCCATACTTTGTGAGGAGTTTTTCTGCTATTTGTGGAATCATCATAGCAGGATAAGTATGAAAACAATGAGTAGTTTGCTTTGTGTTCGCTTTTCTAAAATCCCAAGAAAAATCTGTATATTTCACGTGGTAAATCTACTAAAATATTAATGTCTTTACATTACGCTCAACTTGTTTATAAAAATGCAATATATGCGTTTATTATGCTAATGTTAAGTGCAAAACATAGCATTTATGTGTTTTATTTGTATTACGCATCAAATGGATTTTTTATGTTTTGAAGATTACGTTTAGTTACGTAAATTACATTTCCATTCCTTCTGCCTAGAATTGCATTGCTTCAGATTACAATTGTATTACTATCCTTCGTTGCATTATTTATGCTTCTTAAGGAATTGTTTGAAGGGCACCAATTTACCTTCTTCTACTTCTTTAAGCGCATTTTCTATTTCATCTTTTTGTTTATCGGTAATTTCTTCCCAAATATCATTTGCTTTTTCAGTTTGGAGATCCATATTCTTAATAATTGTATTTTTAATATAAAGGATTTTTAATTTACTTGCAGTTTGTCTTTAGGAGATATAACGACCAAATTATGCGCAGTATGCCTGCATTGCGCCCGTGGAGAGGCATATTACGCATGAGCCATTGTTATTTTTTCTCCTTTAATTTTAATTGAAAATTTCTTATTTGGAAAGCTCGGCAATTTAGTGAACTGTGTTGGAAGATCTAGATTCTCAATGTAGATAGCACACATGGTGTTTGATACGTGGTATAAATATTTATGTTTTTCCTTAGGTATCCCATCTAAAATAGCTTTCAAGGTAGTGTATCTAGTGTCTTCAGTATGAAAACCATAGTCATGCCAGACAACTACTGACAAGTTATTCCTCCTTAACGGAAATATTTTTTTTGTATCGTTTAATACACCTTCGTAAGAATGATCTCCATCAATAAAGATGAGATCAAACTTCTTATTGAGTTGATTAAAGTCATAAGTGTGTGAATTCGCTTCAATTCTTTATAGTTGTATCTATATGGTTAGAAAATACCCCATGAATTTTGATAATATCTTCGCCAAAATTTAACCTTCTCATCTCATCAGATGATAGTGTAAGTGAAGTACAATCTTTTGTAACATTTGAAGCATTCACTAAACTCTCTCCTCTCCAACTACCTATTTCTATATAAGCACATTCATCATATTTTTTTGCCAATAATTTTAATAAAACAAGATCAGTAATAAGAGAAGTACCATTTAAAAAGCTGTAAGAATCAACTTCTTCGTTTAAATCCGGAAATAAATCTAAGATATTAATAGTTGGTAATTGCTCGATATCGTATTTAGAAGTAAGCTTGGTTTTAAAATAAGCTTGCTCTCGAACTCTTATTCCTTCTATAATTACTGCTATTGGGTTATGGAGCAGTATTTTTAATCCTAATTTTTTATTCATTTTCTATTCGTTAAAATTATGCCTAATCTTGTTTACAAGAGTAGAATATATGCGTTTATCCTGCTAATAGAAAGCATAAAACGTAAAATTATGTGTTTTATTTTTATTACGCATTAAATGGATTTTTTATGTTTTGAAGATTACGATTGGTTACGTGAGTTATATTTCTGTTCCTTCTGCCTAGAATTGCATTCCTACCGGTTAGATTTCTATTCCTTCTGCCTAGAATTGCGCTGCTTCGGGCTAAAATTGTATTTTTTGCTTGTACAGCAGCCTGTCTTTTCTCAAAGATACGAAAGTGTTTAGTTGCAGATTACACATGGAGAGGGTAGGTTTGTAGACTTAAATATTAAATGATATGAAAGAAGAAGACTTAATGACAGAACTATTTAGAGAATTAGCAGTAATCTATGATAAGTACCGTGTTGATCTCAATTTGGTAAAGAAACCTACAGATGTTTATAACAACATCAAAACAAAAATCAATGAAATAAAAAAGATGGTGAATAGCCATAAAACCTTCTTTTATGAAGGGGGACCGAACTATACTAATGCGGATATTATCAAAATGCATGATGACTTGACGGGCATAGTTAAGGGATTGGAAACTATCGTAAAAGACAATGATGAATAAGAAAACGAAGATTTTATTTATTGCCTTATTGGGCATTGCACTGACCGGCAGGGGACAATCGGAGGACCATTTAAAATTTATGGGCATTCCGATAGATGGAACTACCAGAGCCTTTCAACAGAAGCTACAAGAGAAGGGGTTTACTTATAAATCAAAGACTGCTGATAACGGAATCTATTTAGAAGGGACTTTTGCTGGTCAAGCTAACTGCTGGATTTTCGTATATAATGATGATTTCGTTTCAGCGGTCATTGTTGAGTTTCTCGCAGTGGAGACTTGGGATCGTCTGAAGAATAGTTATGAAAATTATACTCAAGCAATAGAGGGAAAGTATGATGTTTCTTATTCTGAAAAAGGCTCGGCGTGTAATCCTTCTTATGGTAAATACGATTTAGAGAAGGATGTATGTGGTTATCATGCAAGCTTTGTATTAGACAATGGGACTGTGGATGTTGTGATGACTTCTCCTAGAGACAGAGGCTCTTTTGACCCTTTTGAGAATAAGTACAGATACGGACAAATAAATATAATATACCGAGACCGTATTAATTACGGTAAAGTGGAAGAATCTGCAATAGATGACTTTTAACAGGATACGTTGATCGGCGTAAGCTATCTCCTGCTACCCTTTTTTGGCTTCCTGTTCCTAGTTGGGTTGAAGTATCTGATTTACCGTTCAAGGGTAATGTTTCAGTCATTTACTCATTTCAGTAAATCCTAAATGCGTTAAACTTGCGCAGCAATTTGCATTAAGTGAATCGAAAATCACCCATTTTAATAACAGGAACCTCCGGATTCATCGGGTTCCATCTTGCCAGAGAGCTGCTAGAAGAAGGTAATGAGATCATAGGAATTGATAATATCAATGATTATTATGAAGTTGAATTAAAGGAGTCCAGAAACGGCATTCTTAAAGACCTTGAGGGGTATACTTTCTGCAAGGAATCACTGGAAAATGCGGATGCAATAAATAAAATTTTTCTGGAGCATAAACCCGAAGTGGTGATTAATCTGGCGGCTCAGGCTGGAGTCAGATATTCCTTAACCAATCCGCATGCCTATATTAACTCAAACATTGCTGGGTTTTTGAATATTCTGGAAGCCTCAAGACAGCAAAAGGTAGAGCACCTGATTTATGCCTCTTCAAGTTCTGTTTACGGCGCAAATACTAAAATGCCATTTAGCGTAAAGAATAATGTGGATCATCCGCTTTCACTTTACGCAGCAACCAAAAAATCCAATGAGCTAATGGCTCATACGTATGCTTCAAGTTATGGACTTCCGGTAACCGGTCTTCGCTTTTTTACGGTTTATGGGCCGTGGGGGCGGCCGGACATGGCTTTGTTTTTATTTACAAAAGCTATTATAAACGACGAGCCTATTGATGTTTTCAATCATGGTAAAATGTGTCGGGATTTTACTTACATAGATGATGTCATTGAGGGAATCCTTAGACTCATTGATTATAAACCAAAGAAGCAGCCGGATTGGGATTCCAATAACCCGGACCCCTCCCTAAGCTTTGCTCCCTACCAACTCTTTAATATTGGCAGCAATAATCCGGTTAGCTTAATAGAGTATATCTCAGCGATTGAAGAGAAGTTAGGCAAAGAGGCGGAGAAGAACTTTTTGCCCATTCAAACAGGAGATGTCCCCGATACGCATGCAGATGTAAAAAGTTTGGAAACAGCGGTTGGATATAAGCCGAGCACTAATCTAAAAGATGGGGTGTCCAGTTTCGTTGATTGGTATCTTGATTATTATGGAGATGAATCGGGACATTCTTAAAAAAATACTTATCACAGGCGGAGCGGGCTTTATCGGGTCTCACGTTGTTAGACAATTTATTAAGAGCGGCAGTTATGAAGTATTCAATCTTGATAAACTGACGTATGCAGGGAATCTTGAGAATTTAACAGACGTAGAAGCAGACCCTAATTATCATTTTATAAAAGGAGACATCTGCGATTATCCTTTCGTGAAATCACTATTTCAAGAGCATGACTTTCAGGGGATAATCCACCTAGCTGCGGAGTCTCACGTAGATCGCTCAATTTCTAATCCCATGGATTTCATTCAAACGAACGTAGTCGGCACAGTCACTTTGCTGAATGTGGCCAAAGAATTTTGGAATGGGAGAGGAGGGAAGAGATTTTATCACATTTCTACCGACGAAGTTTATGGTTCACTTGATAATGAGGGGTTTTTTTTGGAGTCAACTCCATACGATCCTAAATCGCCATATTCTGCATCTAAGGCCTCCTCAGATCATTTTGTAAGGGCATACGGAAACACGTATAGTCTACCATTTATCATCTCCAACTGTTCTAATAACTATGGGCCCAATCACTTTCCGGAAAAGCTAATCCCACTGATGGTCAACAACATCAGAAATAAAAAGCCTCTTCCGGTTTACGGCAGGGGAGAAAATATTAGAGATTGGCTGCATGTAGAAGACCATGCTCGCGCCATTCAGTTAATTTTTGAAAAAGGAAGACTAGGTGAAAAATATAATATTGGAGGAGGCAATGAGTGGAAAAATATTGACCTTGTGCATCTGCTTTGTGACTTGATAGATCAAAAACTAAATAATCCTCCGGGTACTTCCCGTAAATTGATAACGTTCGTTAAAGACCGAGCAGGTCATGACCTCAGATATGCAATGGATGTAACGAAATTATCAAAAGAGTTGGGATGGAAGCCTCTCCTCCAATTTGAAGAGGGCTTGCAACAAACCATAAAATGGTATTTTGAGAATGAGGAGTGGCTAAAGGCTGTGACATCAGGCGATTACACAAAATACTACGAGCAGCATTATCCTTCTGAAGTATTATGAAAGGAATCATACTGGCTGGTGGTTCTGGCACACGTCTTTATCCCTTGACTTATGCTGTGAGTAAACAGATTTTACCTGTTTATGATAAGCCCATGATTTATTACCCGCTGTCAACCTTGATGTTATCCGGAATTAATGAGATACTGATCATCAGTACGTCAAGAGATTTACCTGTTTTCCAAAATTTGCTTGATGATGGGTCTCAGTTAGGCTGCTCCTTTTCCTATGCCATTCAAAATCAACCCAAAGGGTTGGCGGAAGCCTTCATCATTGGATCAGATTTCATTGATGGTGATGCCGTTGCGTTAATTCTTGGAGATAATATCTTTTATGCCTCCGGTTTGTCAAATAAACTACAGTCATGTAAAAACCCTGATGGTGGTGTCGTTTTCGCTTATCATGTAAAAGATCCGGATAGATACGGTGTGGTCGAGTTTGATCAAAACCAAAAGGTAATTTCAATTGAAGAAAAGCCAAAGCAGCCTAAATCTAATTTTGCTGTTCCCGGACTTTATTTTTACGATGATGGCGTTGTTGAAATAGCAAAAAATGTAACGCCTAGTCAGAGAGGAGAGTTAGAGATAACAAGCATCAATAACCACTACCTGAAGAAAGGAAAATTAAGCGTTCAAGTTTTTGATCGAGGAACCGCTTGGCTGGATACCGGAACTTTTGCCAGTCTAATTCAGGCGGGAAATTTTGTTCGGGTGCTGGAAGATCGACAGGGCTTGAAGGTAGGTTGCCCGGAAGAAGTCGCATACAAGATGAAGTACATAGATGCGGCCAAGTTGGAAGCATTAGCCAAACCATTACTAAAGAGTGGATATGGCAAGTATTTGAAAAGCCTATTGGAATGAAACTGATACAAACGAAACTCAAAGATTGCTTCATTATCGAAAACAGTGTTTTTGAAGATCCGAGAGGTTATTTTTTTGAAGGCTTTAATAAGAAAAAACTAGAGGATTTATCAGGGATTTCCTTCGAACCAAAACAGCTCAATCAGTCAAAGTCCGGATATGGCGTGTTGAGAGGCTTACACTTTCAACTCCCACCTAAATCTCAAGCGAAATTAATTTCATGTATTGAAGGAGAGGTACTTGATGTTGCTGTCGACCTGAGAAAGGGATCAGATAGCTATAAACAGTACGAAGCAGTGAGTTTGAGCGAAGAAAATAAGAAATCCTTCTTCATTCCTAAAGGCATGGCCCATGGCTTCCTGAGTCTTTCCAAAACTGCCAAACTAATATATTTAGTAGACGAATTTTACTCACCCGCACATGATTATGGAATAATTTATAGCGATGCAGACATTAACATTGATTGGGGTATTGACAGCAGAAAAATCATTCTATCCGAGAAAGACAGCCAACTAGCAACATTGAAAGATATTAAACTGGATTTTTGAAAAATGACAAAAGAAAAAGTATTAATAACAGGAGGTGCCGGATTCATAGGATCACATTTATGCGATCGATTCCTTTCGGAGGGCTATCAGGTTATTGCAATGGATAATTTATTGACAGGAGAAATTCAGAATATCAAGCATTTGATGAGTCAACCGGATTTTGAACTCCTACACCACGATGTATCCAATTACGTACACATTACAGGTAATTTAAAATACATCATGCACTTCGCATCGCCGGCAAGTCCAATAGATTATCTAAAAATGCCAATTCAAACGATGAAGGTAGGCTCTCGGGGCACTTTGAATTGCTTGGGCCTGGCAAAGGCAAAAGGAGCACGGATACTAATAGCTTCTACCTCTGAAATATACGGTGATCCATTAATACACCCTCAGCAGGAAGACTACTGGGGGAATGTTAATCCGATTGGGCCAAGAGGGGTGTACGACGAGGCTAAGCGTTTCCAGGAAGCCGTGACAATGGCTTATCATAGATTTCATGGACTAGAAACGCGCATTGCCAGAATTTTTAATACATTCGGACCACGTATGCGGCTATGCGACGGACGCGCACTTCCGACATTCATTTCTCAGGCACTGCGTAACGAAGATTTAACCGTTTTTGGGGATGGTAGTCAGACACGATCTTTTACGTACGTAGATGATTTAATTGACGGAGTATACAGGCTTTTATTAAGTAATTATCCTTATCCGGTAAATATTGGAAATCCGGAAGAGATTACGATAAAAGAATTTGGAGAAGAGATCATCAAAATAACCGGAAGCAAGTCAAAAATTGTTTATCTTGACTTACCTAAAGATGATCCGAAGCAAAGAAAACCAGATATTAGTCGAGCAAAAAAAGAACTGGACTGGAAACCGAAATATAATCGTGTAGAAGGCTTGAAACCGACATTAGAATATTTCCAAAAGAAAGTATCAGACTAAATATTTTACTCCGATCAAATATTTTAGTGTGGGACATGAATGTAATACAAAACTTTTAGCTTACTCTCGAATTATGAAGATCAGAAATCTTTGAAAAAAAGTATGTCAGATTATTGTAAGTTTTGCTGAATGAAAAATTACAAAGAGAATATCATCCCCCATGATCATCATGTTAGAAGACAGGATAAAGAGAGGAGGGGGGGGCATAAATCCAAAGTATTGTGGTTCACCGGACTGTCCGGTTCGGGCAAATCAACACTAGCTAATGGGTTGGAGACTTATCTTCATAATCATGGAATATCTACCTACATCCTTGACGGTGACAATATTCGGACGGGATTGAATAGCGATTTGGACTTTTCCGATAAAGGTAGAAAGGAAAATATCCGAAGAGTTGCTGAGACCTCCAAACTTTTCATAGATGCCGGCGTAGTTGTATTGACCGCATTTATTTCACCGTTTAAGGAAGATAGGGCAAATGCAAAAGCAGTGATTGGGACAGATGACTTCATCGAAATCTATGTAGATTGTCCGCTGGAGGTATGCGAAGCAAGAGATGTAAAAGGGCTGTATAAGAAAGCAAGGTCGGGTGAAATTAAGCACTTCACTGGTATTGACTCTCCTTTTGAAGAACCCGAAAGACCGGAAATTCGACTAAACACTGCGATAAATTCACTAGAGAAATGCCTTGAGGAATTAAAGGACAAAATAAAATTGAAAATAAAATTATGACAAAGTACAATCTGACCCATTTAAAAGAACTCGAAGCTGAATCAATCTTCATACTAAGAGAAGTAGCGGCCCAGTTTCAAAAGCCAGCTATTCTTTTCTCAGGGGGAAAGGACTCCATCTGTGTGGTTCATCTTGCCAGAAAAGCATTCCATCCTGCTAAGTTTCCATTTCCTCTCGTACATATTGACACAGGGCATAATTTTCCTGAGACCATCGCATTTCGAGACAATCTGGTAAAAAAAATGGGGGCGAAATTAATTATTGGTTCTGTTCAAAAATCAATAGATGAAGGACGAGCATCGGAAGAGAAAGGTAAAAATGCAAGCAGAAATGCAATCCAAACAGTGACCTTGCTTGATACCATTGAAGACAATGGATTTGATGCCTGTCTGGGAGGTGCCAGAAGAGATGAAGAGAAGTCCCGTGCCAAAGAGCGATTTTTCTCACATAGAGATGAGTTTGGTCAATGGGACCCTAAAAATCAGCGCCCCGAACTATGGAATATTTTTAATGGGAAGTGTCAGATCGGTGAGCATTTTAGAGTTTTCCCTTTGAGCAATTGGACAGAGATGGATGTTTGGCAATATATACTGACAGAGAAGATGGAGATTCCGTCGCTCTACTTTGCGCATCAGCGAGATGTGATTTGGAGAAATAATACCTGGCTGCCCGTTTCCCAATACATCCAAATGGACGACGAGGAAGTTGTTACTAAAAAATTACGATTTAGAACTTTGGGCGATATTACGATTACCGGAGGAGTAGAGTCCAAAGCGGATACACTGGAAAAGATTGTTGAAGAGGTAGCATCCGCAAGGCATACAGAACGTGGAAATCGAGCAGATGATAAGCGATCAGAAACTGCTATGGAAGACAGAAAAAAAGAAGGATACTTTTAAAAAATTTAAATAACAAAATGATGAGAGGATATTTAGATATGGAGCTTTTGCGTTTTACGACAGCGGGAAGCGTAGATGACGGTAAAAGTACATTAATTGGTCGATTATTGTATGATTCAAAGTCAATTTTTGAAGATCAACTTGATCAGGTAAAAGAAACCAGTGAAAGAAGAGGTTCTGAGGAGGTAGATTTAGCCTTGCTGACGGATGGCTTAAAAGATGAGCGAGAACAGGGAATTACGATAGATGTAGCCTACAGATACTTTGCGACTCCAAAACGAAAGTTCATCATAGCCGATACACCAGGACATATTCAATACACTCGAAATATGGTGACTGGTGCCTCAACCGCCAACCTTGCATTAATTTTAATTGACGCAAGAAATGGTGTCGTTGAGCAAACTTGCCGACATTCTGTTATAGCATCTTTGCTTCAAATCCCTCATCTGGTTGTGTGTGTTAATAAAATGGATCTTGTGAGTTATGATGAGATTGCGTTCAAAAAGATTAAAAACAATTTTGAAGACTTCGCCTCTAAATTAGATGTGAAGGATGTTCGTTTCATTCCAATAAGTGCTCTGAAAGGAGATAATGTAGTGAACAGGAGTGATAAAATGCCTTGGCACGAAGGAGCCACCTTACTTTACACGCTTGAAAATATTCACATAGGCAGCGATCAAAATCACATTGACTGTCGCTTTCCTGTTCAGACAGTAATCCGCCCTAAGACTGATGAATACCACGACTATCGCGGATATGCCGGAAGGATTGCGGGCGGAGTTTTTAAGCCGGGTGATGAGGTCACCGTCTTACCTTCGGGCTTTGCCTCGAAAATTAAATCCATAGATACATTTGAAGGCCCCGTACTGGAAGCTTTCGCCCCAATGTCTGTAACGATTAGTTTGGAGGATGATATTGACGTAAGCAGAGGAGATATGATTGTGAGAACAAATAATAAACCGGACTCTAAACAGGACATTGAAGTAATGCTTTGCTGGTTGAACAATAAAGGCCCAATGCAACGGGCAAAGTATACAATCAGACATACTACTTTTGAAGCCAAAGCTATGATCAGAGAGATACGATACAAACTTGATATCAGCACACTTCATAGAAACGAAGAGGAGAAGAGCATTGGTGCAAATGACATTTGCCGGGCCTCCCTGCGCACTACTAAGCCTTTACTTATTGATTCTTACAGAAGGAATAGAAATACGGGGAGCATCATTTTAGTAGATGAGGCAACAAATGAAACCATCGCTGCGGGTATGGTGATATGAAAACAGACTTGAAAGAATTGTTATCTATTGCTAAGGAAGCAAGTCTGGCCGCAGGCAAGGAAATCATTAAAATTTATGAGACAGGCGATTTTTCTATTGAAGCGAAGTCAGACAATTCCCCGCTTACAAAAGCGGATACAGCGGCACATCAAAAAATTGTTTCTATTCTACGGAAGACAAAGGTCCCGATTCTAAGTGAAGAGGGGAAAGAAATACCATACGAAGAAAGATCAAAATGGGAATATTTCTGGTTAGTTGACCCTTTGGACGGAACGAAAGAATTTGTAAAGAAAAATGGAGAGTTCACCGTGAATATCGCATTAATTCATCGTAACCAATCGGTTTTAGGAGTTGTTCATCTCCCTACTTCAAAAGATCTTTACTGGGCGATGATTGGTGAAGGAGCTTTTATTGAAAAAAAGGGAGAATCAAGGACTTTAAGTACAACCAATAAATCGCTAAGTATGTCTGGACTAAGAGTAGTTGCATCCAGGTCCCACATGAACGTTGAAACAGAGGAGTATTTAAAAAAGCTGAATCAACCAAAAATCATATCTATAGGAAGCTCACTGAAGTTTCTGTTAGTGGCTTCCGGTGAGGCTGATCTTTATCCGCGTTTTGGCCCCACAATGGAATGGGATACAGCCGCCGCTCACATAATAGTCAATGAAGCAGGAGGTAGCGTTGTCTTGAAAGATGAGAATCTCCCACTGATTTACAATAAGAAGGATTTATTAAATCCATACTTCATAGTTTTGCCATTTTAAAATAAAAATTCACTTCTTTGAGAACGTTGAGATATTTACTCGCTGCGGCTAGCTTCACATTTGGCTTAATTTTATGTGCTCAAAATGTGGATAATGTTTCAGTATCTGATCTAGCTAATATCAATATTGATAAGCTATCTGATAAACAAATTCAACAATTCTTAAATAGGGTTGAGGAGAGTGGTTTCACTTTGGATGAGTTGGAAGTCATAGCCAGGCAGAGGGGGGTTCCCGAATCTCAGATAGCTAAACTGAAGACCCGTATCAGACAACTTCAGTTGAGAGGTAAAAGAGATAAAGATAATGTTACTGATCCGCTCTCTCGTCTAAGAAAAATAGAAGAAAATGATAACGAAGAGAATAACCCTCCATCCCTCTTCTCTTTACTGCCATCCTCAGATTCATTGCAAAACAAGAAACTGGAAATTTTCGGGATGGATATTTTTCGTAGAGCCGACATTGAATTCGAACCTTCATTAAATGTAGCTACGCCGGAAAACTACATATTAGGAGCCGGGGATGAGGTGATCATTGATGTTTATGGAGCATCAGAAATTACCTACCAGCAAGTCATTAGTCCCTATGGTAAAGTTTTAATCAGTGGCATAGGACCCGTAAGCCTTGGAGGACTTACAATTAGACAAGCTAAAGTCCGCTTGCTTAACAAACTTTCCACAATCTACTCAGGTTTAGAAAGTCGAAGTCCTAATACATTCATAGATGTTTCCGTTGGACAAGTCAGATCAATAAAAGTAAACGTCGTAGGTGCGATTACCCAGCCGGGGACTTACACGATCTCATCATTTTCTACTGCATTCAATGCACTCTACTTTGCAGGAGGTCCGAATAAGAGTGGCTCCATGCGAGAAATCCAAGTAATAAGAAAAGGAGAAAGAATAGCAACTCTTGATATTTATAAGTACTTACTTTTAGGTGAAGACTCTCAGAACCCTCAGTTACTTGATCAAGACATAGTACTCATAAAACCTTATCTGAACAGAGTAAAATTAGCAGGAAATGTAAAAAATCCTGCAATTTATGAATTGAAAGAGGCTGAGACGGTGGATTTCCTTTTTTCGATATCCGGCGGCTTTTCAGAGAAAGCTTTTAAAAATTCTATAATAATCAACAGGGTTGGAGAAAGTGAAAGAGAGGTGAAAACTGTAAGTTTAGCTCATTTTTCTTCAGAACAAATCCAAAATGGAGACTCAATATTCGTGACCCCTGTGCTAGATACTTATTCAAATAGAGTGATGATTAAAGGGGCTGTTAATCGCCCCGGTACTTACGAGCTAACTAAAGATTTATCTCTTAGTAAAGTCATTTCTTTAGCTGGAGGTCTTCGTGAAGATGCTTATCTAAAAAGAGGAAACATTGTAAGGCAGGGCAGCGATTTAAGATTAACAAATCTCACATTTGATGCAAAAGAAGTTGTTGATGGTAATCAAGACATTTTGTTAAGTCCGGAGGATCTTATACTACTTACCTCAATTTTTGAACTGGAGGAGAAGCAGACAATAACCATTAAAGGCCGGGTGCGAAAGCCTGGAGATTACCCATTTATCAGCGGCATGAACGTTGAAGATTTGATTAATCTTGCAGGCGGACTAGAGGAGAATGCAAATTTTCAAAATGTAGAAGTAACAAGAAGAGTATTTAAAAATGATGATCCAAACAAATCGTCTAAGATTTTTACTTTTCCTTTAAATAGCGACTCATCACAAAATGAACAATCGTCACCAGTTCAGTTGATGCCTTTTGACTTAGTCCTAATAAAGTCTGTTTCACATATTCAAAAGCAAAAAATCATTAAAATTGAGGGAGAAGTCAAATTCCCGGGTTTTTATGCTCTGAAAACCAATGATGATAAGATTTCAAATCTTATCCAAAGAGCAGGTGGTTTGACATCATACGGTTATGCGGAGGGGGCTACTTTAATAAGAAAAACTGCATATTTCAAAGCCAAAACTAAACAAAAAGAATTAGCAGAAAACGATCAGTTTAATGCGCAAATGTTTAAAGAACAACGATTTTTTAAACTCTTAAAAAGAGATTCAATTAGTGGTACAAATAATTTGGAAGATTTGGAAGAAAGACTAACAATAGGAATAGAGCTTCAAAAAATACTGAAAATCCCTGATTCAAAATTTGACTTGACCTTAAAAGATGGAGATTTACTTGTTATTCCCCAAAAACTAGAAACGGTAAGTATACAAGGAGAAGTTCTATATCCAAATACAGTAAGATTTAATGAAGGGTCCCCATTCAAAAGTTATGTATCTTCTGCCGGAGGCTTTTCACCAAAAGCTAAAGTAGGAAAGTCATATATTGTATATGCAAATGGCACTGCTAAAAGAACCAAAAACTTTTTATTCTTTAAAGATTTCCCCCCCGTAAAGCCGGGATCAAATATTTTAATCCCTTATAAAAGAGAGGGGAGGAGACTGACCCCTACTGAAGTAATAGGAATAACATCCGGACTTATTTCATTAAGTTTTGTTGTAACGCAACTCGTAGAGATATACAAAGAGTAATGAATAATGAATCTAAGAGTATTAATCAAAATGGTGAGAGAACCCTATTTGAATTACTTGAAGTTTTGTCCGGTAAAATATAGGATATTAAAGGTGTATAGCAATTTCCATTTTTTGGCTATCCTATTCTCTCCAATGAATAAGTTAAGCAACTAATGGCAAAAAAGGAAGAAATAATAAAAGAGAATGAAGTTGATCTAATTGAACTACTTAAAAGTATCTGGCTAAAACGACTTTTTATTGCCAAGGTCTCTAGCATATTTTTTATATTAGGAATAACTATTGCCTTTACTTCTAAGGTAGAGTACAAATCCTCTTGTAAGTTATTCCCTCAAAGTGAGGAATCAAGAACATTAAACCTAAATGGTTTGAGCAGATTAGGGCTACTTGGTTTGGGGGGGAATTTTGATGATAACAATTATTTGACCCCTAATTTATATCCGGAGATTGTCCGAAGTACACCTTTCTTAGATAAACTGATAAATACGCCAGTCTATTTTGAGAAATTAGATACCGCTATTTCAAGCTATGATTATTTTACTAAATTTCATAAACCATCTCTAATTGACTATACATTAGAATACACCATTGGCCTTCCGGGGAAGATCTTTAAAAAAGACAAAAATTCCATCCCAGGAGATAACTCTCAGATAAAGAGATACTCTAATGAAAAATGGGGATTAATTAGAAACTATGCTAAAAGACTATCAGTTTCGGTAGACCCCGAGACAAGTATCGTTACTATTGAAACTGAACTGCCAGATCCAACTGCTGCTGCTATGATTACTACTCATTTGGTGGAGAATTTGACTAAAAATATCATCGAATATAAGATAGAAAAAGCCAAGTTTAATCTCTCATTCATACAGGAACGATTTATTGAGGTTGAAAAAGAGTATAAAATCAAGCAAAAACAGCTAGCTAGGTTCAGTGACCGTAATCGAAACATCACAAATTCAATCGTTCAAAATGAGTACGAACGCCTAAAAAATGACTTAGACATATCCTTTGAAGTATACAAAGGCCTTGCCATTCAATTAGAACAGGCAAAGATTGAGGTAAAAAAAGAGACACCAGTTTTTGTTGTTCTTGAACCGGCTAAAGTTCCCGTTAATAAAAGCAAACCTAAAAAGAAGATAATAATTCTCGTATCATTCTTTTTGGGATTTCTGACATCGGTGGTAGTAGTAGTGGTGAAAAATCGAACTTAACCTAATGAAAAATATATCAATTATTGGGTTGGGCTATGTAGGGCTTCCATTGGCCGTCGAGTTTAGTAAGAAATTTAATGTGATTGGTTTTGATATTAATCAAATACGTATCAGTGAACTTCAGTCAGGAATT
>JAPPDO010000228.1 GCA_028821635.1 Ekhidna sp. | reverse complement strand
TCTCTTTTTCCCGAACCAGTTGAGCGTATAATCTATTTCCCATTTGTCATATCTCGTGCTGTAAGAAGTATTTAGGAATAGACGATTTCTGGCATTAAAAGGGACTTGTCTTAACTTACCATTAATCGTTGCCCGCACATCATAAAATTTGTAGGCACTTTTTAGTTTCAAACGATCGGACACCTGATAATTGGCTTCTAATTGAAAGCTGTGGGCATAAGACTCCCCGTTCAGATTATAAATACTCAGTTGGCTGGAACTCTGATCCATATCATAGATCAGCTGATTTTCAAGTGTAGTGTAGAAGTAATCTACGATGAGGTTTATCGGTTTATTCTTTAGATTAACGACTGTCACCAGGCTCCCGCCCATATTCCAGGATACTTCAGGTTCCGGAGTCTCCTCAATGATAAACTGTCGGGAGGAAACCAAAGCATTGCTGTTTTCTACGATAATATTGGGTGCACGATACCCCCGACCGATAGCACCTCTAATGGTGGTATTCTCAGAAAGCTGAAGTCGGGTATGAAGACGGGGAGTGAAGTAAGTCTCATAGAGGTTGTGAAAGTCTGTTCTTGCACCTGCTAACAGCGTGAATCTGTTGCCGGGGGTCGTGTAGGTATATTCAAAGTAGAGGCCCGGGACCACTTCTCGCCGTGTAAAAGTTGAGTCCGCATAGACCTCATCAAAATAATCATACAGAATGCTGGCTCCGGTTTTATATTGATGCGTTGAACTTCCAATAATGTTCTGAAAGATCATGTTACCATACAGTGTGGTTTCCTGTCCCTGATAATTATTTCTCCCAAAACCTCCGTCAATGTCCAGATGGGCAGCAGAGTAAATAAAGCCCCAGCCTTTGTACGGTTTTTCAGGAAATAATAGGCCTGTTTTTCCAAAGACCTCCATTCTTATCGTATTATTGATGAAGCCATATTTTGAATTACTCCTAAAATTATCGCCAAAACCAAAACCTAACTGGCCGCCGGCTTTCTCATCTCTCATGATCGTAAAACCTATTTGAGATCTTACTTTATCACCCATGTATCGATACCTATTCATGACATTAATCTGTCGGCTTTTGGGTAAGTCAAGGAATCCGTCATTATTCTGATCCAGTTCAGTATTGAAATAGTTAGCATGTAATAAAAGCCCTCCATACCACTTGTCACTTAGCCTTCCTGCATAGTTTACATTGCCTTCCATTCTTCCAAATGAGTTTACATAGGTATTTAGATAAAGTTTTTCACTGGCTTCCGGTTTTTTCAATTCTACGTTAATTTGTCCGGTCATTGACTCAAAGCCATTGACAATAGTGCCCGCACCTTTCCCCACATCAATGGATTGAATCCATGTGCCGGGGATGAAGGACAGCCCATATCTTCCGGTAAGCCCACGTATATTGGGGATATTCTCACGGTTGATCTGAACATAACTGCCGTCCAGTCCCAGCATTCGGATGGTTTTCGCACCGCTGACCGCATCAGTAAATGAAACATCAACGGAGGCGTTGGTTTCAAAACTTTCGGACAGGTTACAGCAAGCAGCCTTGGTTAATTCAGCTTCAGTAATGACTTCCACGTGCTTGGATTCAAGGTTATCAAGAAATGTGCTGCTTGCCTGAACTATTACTTCGCTGAGTTCTGACGTATTCTCTTTCAGCATGACATACATTCTCTCGTTTAAGTTTGTTTTCAACGTATCTGAAACAAAGCCGGAATAGGAAATGATGAGCTTTGGTCGCTGACTTTCTAACTGGAGCGTGAAATGACCTGACGGGTCTGTAGTAGTCCCGTTTTGTGTTCCCATTTCAAGTATGGCAGCTCCGATAAGGGGTTGATGCTGCGTGTCAGCAACAGTTCCTTTGACAGTTTGTGCAGCACTGTAGAGCGATAAAAGTACGTTTAATAAAAGGATTAGATATTTTTTCATAAATCATAACAATTTAAGGAGATTTTTAAAATATGCCGATAATTCAAGTAAAAAATAAATACTCTGTAGAGTTTCATATTTAGATGGATCAATCCGGAAGTGGTCGGAAGCCCTTACACTTACTAATAAAACCCTTCTAGTCAGTCCCCTTTCCAAGAGGGAAGGGTTGAAAAGACTTAAATCATTGAAGGAAAGGTTCATACTATTCAAAATGAACTCTGTGACAGACTTAATTGTAAAAAAATACGATCTCTATAAAAAGCTTTAAAAGCCTATTTGTAGAATTGCGATTTACCGTGGTTAGATCTTCATAGAATAACCATAAAATTTTGCTAAATTTATACTTTGGAAAATGAGCGAGTTCTATGTATTCTTTATGATATCACAACTTAATTACAAAGATATTAACTCCGTAATCCAGTCATGACCCCAAAAGATAACCATAATACGTATATTTGGTAATGAACGAAGCTATGAAATGAAAGGCTTAGCAACTACAAAAAAGTTCAATGAAATGAATAATAGCCAACTACTCAATAGTTCGGTTGCAAGTTGGAGTAATGATTGGGGCAAGTTTTTGGAAAGTTTGGGCGGGAGCTGTGATAGGAGGAGCTGTAGGTGGTGCAGTTGTATCTATCTGGAATCAGTGTACGGACCACATGGTAGATCGTAGATTCATCCAAGACGAACGCCCTGAATTGAGAGAAGATGCTGAATTACTTTTGAGGCAAGAATACTTTTAAGGCAATGAGAGCTATCTTAATGTATTCCACAGCATTTACAGCAGGTTATATTGTTTTGTTAGTGTTCAATTATTTTACTGATGGAAGTGGTGAATTTCAATTCACTAAACCCATAGTACCCGGGATTATAGTTCTAATTATTATATTCTTGGCACTTAAAATAGATAAATCCAAGAGCCGCTAGCAATAGATATAGAGAATGGTGGGCGGAGAGTGAGTAGTAAAAGAAAATATTTTGTATGTTCACCACTCTCCATATTCGAGCCGTCATTCGTGACCATAAGGAAAATTAAGTTACTTTTATTGTTTTTAATGCTAAAGTGTCTAAAATCTTAAAGTCAAGACTGTTCAAAAAATTTTATCATCGGGAGTGTTGGTATCGGAAGTTCAGATAACTCTAAAGCATTATCCGGAGCCAAAGCATTATAGCCTGGTAACAAGAAGGCAATCTCTTTATTTTCAGTATGCTTCTCATCCGAGTCAATTTTGTTAATTAAATATTCATTTTCACTTAATATTTATTGTAAAAATTAAGTGAAAAAATATGGTTAATTAATTATAGAAGTAATATCTGTTTATCAAAGATGCAAACCAAAGTGCAAGAATACTTTAGCACAACATCCCAGCGGGTTTTGAAGAGATCAATCATCGTCGAGTGGTGTGGCCACCAGGTAATGTACTCATTGGACCTGTTAAAGTGGCTTTTGTCTTAGTTCACTCTGACAGATTCAGTGGCCAAATCCTGATCAGAAATAATTCCTTTATATCAAATTTTATGCCGTCACGTTAGCTTATCTCTTTTAGAAAGTTTTAATGACAGGATTGATTGAACTTTTTCAATTTATAGTAATTGTACGGAAGAGGGACTAGAAAGCCAACGATTAAGGCAGGAGCCAGTGCCAGCCAATACGCAGGTTCATCAAACGCTGCCTTGCCTCCCGTAATCATAAAATCCGTGGAATTCATTGCCAATTCCATCGCCACCATGGAAATGAAAGACATACCCAGAGCCGTCCTGAAGGCTTGATTCCAGGAGAAGCCTTCTCTTCTTTTCATTAGTATGGTCTCAAGTAAAATAGAAGTACAAAGCCCGGCGATTATTGCCAAAACCATCTGCCACATCAGAGCAGTAGCCGGATAGAAAGCTTGCAGAAAGAATATCATCCCAAAATCTCCTATTGAGCAGCCCATCAGGCAGTTTAATGTATTAAAAGAGGCTCTGTTCCATTTAAATTTATCAGTCCAGAAGTCGGTGTTTTTTAACTTATTACTCATAAAAAACGGCGACCTCCTCCAGCGGCTTTCGGCGCAGATTCGGCACATATACCTCGTCTTGGGGATAACCTATCGGCAGGAGGAGGTAGGGGCGTTCATTTTCCGGTCTGCCCAGTATTTTAGTTAGAAAATTCATAGGAGAGGGGGTGTGAGTGAGGGTCACCAGTCCGGCCCGGTGGATGGCAGAAATGATCATGCCACATGCGATACCTACAGACTCATTTACATAATAATTGTTGCGCTTTTCACCGTCAATCACTTCATAGATTCTCTTGAAAACAATGACTAACCAGGGTGCCTCATCGAGAAATGGTTTATCCCAGTCTGTCCCTATCGGCTTTAGATCATCAAGCCACCTTTCGCTCATCCTGCCATGATAGCTTTCGTATTCTTCCTTCTCTGCCGCTGCTCTGATAGCCTTTTTTATCTCCGGACTGGCAACGGCACAAAAAGTCCAAGGCTGTTTATGTGCTCCTGAAGGTGCGGTAGAGCCGGCCATAATCAAATCTTTGATCAGTTGTTTTGAGACCGGCTTATCGGAAATATCCCTAACCGTCCTCCGGGTATCCAGCCATTCGTAATAGGCTTTGGCTCTTGACTCTGCCTCTTCCAATTCATAAGTGTCTCTTTGATACTGTGTGTGGGTGTGTCCGTTTATTTCTTTTGTACTCATCGCTTTGTTGTTTGAGAATAGCATCGAAAGTTAGTATAATTTGAATTGATGGAGAAAGGACTGTGGGTCTGAAGGGTTTTGTTAAATGATTTGATAGGGTTTGTTAGCGTCGGTTCGGATGTGATTTTTTAGTTATCTGCATATTTAATAAATAGTTTATCTTCCAGATCAAAAATTGTCAATGCCAGTTTTATTCGCTCAAACTTATCTACATTAGAAAGTTGTGATTCTATGAAATAAGTATCATTTACTGGAAGAGGATGACCCAGTTCCCTTGGATTTCCAGTCAGCTTTACACTCTTGCGCAAATAAGATGAAAAAAATGTACGTGGATTTGATTCAAAAAGTTTTTTAAAGACATGTTCATAAAGTTTTGTAACCTCTCTCAGTTCAGTTCTCTGGTCGAGGAAGATGGCATATTCGAGTTTCTTATCTGTGGGATCATCTGCATCAAATATATTGGTATTAGCATCAATTTCAGGATAGCTCCATATCTCCAGAAATCTCTTTGAGAGAATGCCGTATCTTTCTTTTAATGTTTCTGAATCCCACTTTTCAATTTTCCTTAAGTATTGATTAAGCCAAAGTCTGCTATAGATGTATCCTTGTTCACCGCCGTCTTTGTTCATGGACTTTTTCTCCGGAAATGACTTGTTGCCCAATGAACCATTATTTCCCGAGAGCGTTAGATTAGCTATAGTATGCAGATAATCCTCTTTCAAAGATTCAAACTCCCCTGAATCCAGGTCATTACTCCAGGATTCATCAGGGGTTTGAGGAAAGATATGTTCAATCGTAATCTTCTTATCATTGCCATCAATTACCACAGGCTCATTATTATTATGATTTTCAAGTTTCTCGAAGAGATAAGACCTGTTCTTCGACTTAATGGTATAAACATCCTTAGATTTTAGGAAATCTACAACCTCTTTGTCTTTAGGAAATCTTTGTTGTCCGGATTTCATAATTAAGGTTTTCTGAATAGAAAGCAGGTAATCTCCGGGATCAATTTTATCATAAAGAGTCATAAATATCGTATTCTTTAAGATACTTGTTGGTAATCCAACAATAAATCTTCTCCACACAAACGACTGAATTAATCTCAACACCTCAAGAAAGGTAGATTTATCAATAATTTCCAAATCATAATCATCGTACACTTTCATCAGAAAAGGAAAAGCTACGTTAATCTCTAATCTGTTTATGTATGATAGTTCTGTTTTAATTTCAGAGTCTGCTTCATTTTTAGGATTTATTAGCTTATTGTAATGCTTAACTAACTTTTTAATATTGACTAAACTCTCCTCCCATTTTTCTACAGTTGAAGTTGGGTACTTGATTTTAAATTCATTATAAACTTTATCTTTAGTAGGAATCTTTTTGTTTTCAAGGGTTAAGTAATCTCTTACATAGTCAGAAACCTTACTTTCATTAGCTTTTTCATTTTTGGCAAACTTTTCAATTACTTCCCAATAATTATGATAAATTTTTTCTTGATCCCTTTTATTGAGCCCCATCAATATGTAGTTGCGAATCAGGTCAGCTTCGGATAAGTTACGTCCTGTGGAGTTCAGGCTTTCAAAAATCCTTTGTGGAGAATCTTTTTGTCTCTCTAGCGAAACTTCTACAAAAATTAATTTAGAGATCCCTTCACGTACAATCTCAAAATTCTCCTTTGATATTTGACTTTTGAGATAGTTAAAATTCTCAATTAATCTTGAAGATTCTGTAAATTCTTCATTTTCATCTCCTCTTAATAAATACTTTAATGCTTGATTGTTATTTTCTGTTGGTCTAAGCTTTAGCTTTTCCTCCTCCGGTGCGAATTTATTGATCAGGTAGGTTTCATTAATCTCACTTTCCAACAATTCATCTTTTTTAATGTCTTTTGCAATTCTATATAGGACTATGAATATTAATGTAAGCGTAGTCAAACGCTGCTGCCCGTCAATGATTAATAATTCTTTGATTTGAGATACTGTATAAACGTCATCTTGAAAAAAACAATGCTTCCAATGAAATGAGTTGTTATTTCCTTGTTTGTACCAACCTCTATAATATCATCCAGTAACTTTTTACACTGTTCTTTACCCCAATCATAATTTCTTTGATACACAGGAATGACAAACTGTGTCTTATTTGCAGACATAAAGGTTTCAATTTTCGTTTCTGTAGCTTTCATACT
The DNA here is from genome assembly GCA_028821635.1 of Ekhidna sp. Lineage (GTDB taxonomy): Bacteria > Bacteroidota > Bacteroidia > Cytophagales > Cyclobacteriaceae > Ekhidna. Next base: position 9,976 of record JAPPDO010000228.1, on the reverse strand, counting down.
AATAAATGATACTCTTATTGAAATCAAATTTATAAAAAACCCTGATATTTCAGTCGTATTAGCAGCTATTAAATAGGTCTAGATGCTCATACTCATTTTACTCAGATGTTGTAAGAAATATTTGGTAGATAATAGCTAAACTGTCTTAATCATACATTTATTTCGTGTAAATAAATTTAAGCAATATCAGTCTTCTTGAAAGTAGAATAGAACATATCAAGGTTAAGATATTTGATGCGGATGTATCGTCTGACATAGGATGATCTATTAAACCAGATGAACACAAAGTTCAAATGACTTATAAACAAGCAAAAAAAGCATACCATTTGCCTACAGACTACTTCTTATGTTTCATTCCAAACAATGGCTCTCAAATTGATAAGGAGTATTTCCGAATTAATGCTAGGTTTAATGGGAATTTTGACAAAAAAAATAACTAAAAAGGTAATCAAAACTTTGGTATTTGAACCTTCAGAGAACGGTGTAGCTGTGGAATTTGAAGATGTCTTCTTTTCCTAAGAATATTGAAAATGATCACATTTTGTAATCTATTTAAAACTCAGGAATGAGGGTACTTCTCAACACGTTTTGGTTAGAAGGCATGATGATCAATGTATTTCTAAAATCTACTTTTCTGCTTAATCCGTTAGTTGGCATACCATCATTCAGAACCTAAAGTAAGATGTTAAATATATGCAGATGGTTTTTTAAGCAATGATTATTTAGTAACTACACAGAAAAGGTCTAAATCACACTCATCCGGTTCACCCAGTTTAAAATCATCCCATTTTATAGATTTTACCAGTTCATTGTCATTGGATTTTAGTCTTTCTCTGTTTATCCTGTTGAGAATTTCATAAGGTTTGCTTAGAAGTGAGGCCGGAAGTTTATGCTGTAGGTTTAAGATGTCATATTTCATGATTTTATTCACGGATACTCTGTTTTGCTCGTGATACTTGGTGACCTTTTCATTTCCAGCAATACCCTTCATCTCCACATTGGCGAAGTACTTTTCACAGAGTTCTTTTAGCTGCCTTCCCGTGTACTCTCTGATATGCCATGGGTTTCGCGAAAGCGTCATTTTTATGTTTGGAGTTGTGATTAAAGCTACGCCTCTCGGCTTTAGCATCCGGTGAACCTCTCTCAAAAACTCTTCGTCCTTTTTTACATGTTCAATAACCTGAAAGGCGATGACCAAGTCAAATTCATTATCCTTGAATGGGAAAGGAGGAAATGTGCCACTCATAAAATCGTGATCCGGATACTTAATCCTGAGTTGCTTGATGATGCCCTCTATTTTGTCAATCCCCTGATACCTTTTTGCCAAAGGTGCCAAAATTTCAACCCCTCTTCCCTCTCCACAACCTAATTCTAAAAGGTCTCCCTCAATATATGGCTTAGCAAAATGATACGCACTTAAAAGTCTTTGGTGGATAGGGTTATCAGAATGGATTTTGGCAGAAGTTATCTCTGTTGTGTAAACACTCATTCCTTAAAATTGAAGTCTGATTTTTGCCTGAAACACAAAGAAATAAATTAATTGATTAATTTGGAAACCATGATAAAAAGATGCTTATCACTTATTTTTCTGACATGGCTGGGCTATCTCCACGCTATTGATTTCTCCAGCATAAATGTTGCCTGGCAATATGATTTGAAGGCGGAACTCAAGCTGGCTCACAGAGTGTTTCAAAATGAAGAAGGCATCTTTGTGATGCTTCAAGTAAGTGCTGATTCTCTATCAGACTGGGGATATGAACTTCTGATTCAGGACGGATATGAAGCGGAGCGTCATGAAATAATGATGCCGTTAAACGTTGATACCGTTCGCTCGGGGAAAAGCGAATTTAGCATTAAACTTCATCTGCCATTAGTTACGCAGGATTTATTGATTGTCAGGATGTATCAATTAGAGAGGGATTATTATTACGACATCGCATTGAAAATTGGCAATCTTTCATTTCCCTCGATTTATCCAATAAATAAAAATGCACTTCCGATTTATAAGAACTATATTAATCGCTCAGGATACTCGTGGAATCAGGCTGATTCATTGCACATAATCAAATATGCGGAGGACTTTTCACGTGCAGACTCACCCATGGCAGAGATGAAGCCTCTGAATCCTGCACTCAATCAAGACACTTCTTTCCGAGCAAAAGACTCGGTATTTTTTGAGGAGGACTTCTTTTATGTGGTAAGAGATGATATTAACTCCTCTACGGGGGTGACTATTCTAAAGACACCTCCCTACTTTCCGAAATATAGGAAACTCTTTGAACTTGTGGAAGCGATGCTTTATCTCACGAGTGAGGCAGAGGAGAAGGCACTTTTAAAATCCAAAAATGTAAAGCGGGATTTTGACTCATTTTGGTTGAATAATTTGAATACAAAATCTCGGGCACAAAATGCTATAAGGAAATATTATAAAAGTGTGGAGAAAGCCAATATTTTGTTCACTGATTATAAGGCCGGCTGGAAAACGGATCGTGGTATGATTTATATTATTTACGGCATTCCTGATGAGGTATACCGATTAAACGGACTGGAAGAATGGTATTATGATTCAGGGGAGGCCTTTGAGTTTGATGTCATTTCGTCTTTTTTTGCCCCCTGTACCTATTCGCTCAGAAGGAACAAGAATTTTGAAGAGGGCTGGCTCCGGAAAGTAGCGAAGATTAGAAGAGGAGTTGATGAATAAGAAATCCGATTTAATATATGGTATCAGACCTGTGATTGAGGTTGTTAAATCAGGTAAGCACCTGGAAAGGGTATTTATACAGAAGAACCTCAAGGGAGACCTGTACAAAGAGTTGATCGTTGAGCTTCATCGGACAAAGGTCCCTATTTCAAAAGTTCCTGTGGAGAGAATCAACCGATTTACTCGTAAAAACCATCAAGGTGTTGTTGCACTCCTCTCGCCCATTGAGTACCAATCAGTTGAAAATCTGGTTCCATTGCTATTTGAGAGGGGGGAAAGTCCGTTGTTTTTAATTTTAGATGAGATCACTGATGTCAGAAATTTCGGGGCTATCGCAAGAACTGCCGAATGTCTGGGGGCGCATGGAATCATTATTCCTGTGAAAGGAGGTGCTCAGGTGAATGAGGATGCCGTAAGAACCTCTGCAGGTGCTTTTAACTACCTGCCCGTTTGTAGAGAAAGTGATCTGAAAGCATGTATCTCATTTCTCCAAAAATCTGGCATAAGCGTAGTTTCTTGCGCTGAAAAAACAGATAATCTTTTACGTAACGCAGACTTTACAGGTCCCACCGCTTTGATTGTAGGTTCTGAAGAAAAGGGAATTAATTTATCATTATTGGAACAGTCAGATACAATCTGCAAAATCAAAATGCACGGCCGCATTGAGTCCCTCAACGTTTCTGTGGCAGTGGGAATGGCCTTATACGAGATACAAATGCAGCGAGCTAAATGAATCTTTCTCCTTTGCCGCTCCTCACATCAGTGATGAACTCTCTGAATATTGAAGAGTCCTCTTTTTTACATATAAGCAGTACATCGTCAAAATCGGCTATAAGGAAACCTGTGGCTCCCTGTACCACAACTACTTTGTCTTTTTTGGCTTTAATGTAGTTATCCTCAGAATTATAAATAAGGGCATTTGCTTCAACTACGTTCCCATTCTTATCCTTATCCTTTATTTCATGCAGTGCATTCCATGCCCCCAAGTCAGACCAACCAAAGTCTCCCGGTACAACGAAGACATTATCCGCCTTTTCCATAATTGCATAGTCAATAGAAATGCTCTTACACTGGCTATAGGCTTTTTGAATGAAATTCACCTCATTATCGGAAAAGTATTCGCTAAGCCCGCTCCCAAAGAGGGCGGCAATCTCTTCGTCATATCTCTCAAATGATTTGATGATAGCATCAACAGACCAAACAAAAATTCCGGAATTCCATAGAAAATCTCCACTTTCAAGAAATTTCGCTGCCAGCTCGGCTTCAGGCTTTTCAGTAAATGTTTTTACCTTTTTCACCAAAGATCCCGGGTCACTCAAATACTGGATATATCCGTAGCCCGTCTCCGGCCGATTTGGACGAACTCCGATAGTAATCAGTTTCTCATCGGATTCTGCAACTTCGATGGCCGTATTGATGACTGCGGCAAATTCCCTTTCTTTCAAAATCACATGATCGGAAGGGCTAACGACTAAAACGGCATTTGGATCTTTTTTAAGGATTTTATATGAAGCATAAGCAATACATGGCGATGTATTTCTTTTTTCAGGTTCTAATAAAACCTGATGATCTTCCAATCCGGGCAGCTGTTCCTCAATGAGAGACCTATATTTACCGTTTGAAACAATCCAAATCTTATCCGGTGTGGTGACTTCTTTGAAACGGTCAAATGTCATTTGGAGTAATGATCTGCCGGTATTAAACACATCCAGAAATTGCTTAGGCTTACCGTCCCGACTAAAGGGCCAGAACCTGGTTCCGCTTCCGCCGGCCATAATCACTACATAAATATTTGATCTCATCAATTTTGGTAAGAAATTTACAATATAATTTACGGCACAATATGAATACCTTTAAGGATGTCGTTTGACGCAATGATAACAGAGTTTTGATTGCTTACTTGTTTTGTGAAGTAAAGAATTAATAATTAACTTGTATGATATACCCTTTAAATTGGAAATGGAGTCAAACTTAGAAACAGATCTTAAAGACAGTCTTAAGCGTGTATTTGGTTACGATAAGTTCAGAGGTAAGCAAAAAGACATTACTCACCATCTCCTAAACAAAAATGATACGTTTGTCATCATGCCGACCGGTGCAGGGAAATCGCTGTGCTATCAGTTACCGGCAATCGTTCAGAACGGCACTGCAATCGTTATTTCACCTCTCATCGCCTTAATGAAGAATCAGGTAGACCAAATGAATGCTGTGGGCATCAATGCAAAATTCCTCAACTCAACACTAAGCAGGTCTGAAAGCAAACGTGTTAAAAGAGATACAAAAGCCGGTCTTGTAAAGCTGCTCTACGTTGCCCCTGAGTCACTCGCCAAAGAAGAGAATATTGCTTTCTTAAAGGAATCAAAAATTTCTTTCGCCGCCGTTGACGAAGCGCACTGTATATCAGAATGGGGGCACGATTTTAGGCCTGAGTACCGGAAAATCAAAGAGGTAATCAGTCAGTTGGGCAATATTCCAATAATCGCACTGACAGCCACTGCTACCCCAAAAGTTCAGATGGATATTCAAAAGAACCTTTCAATGGACAGTGCCCGATTATTCAAATCTTCATTTAACAGGGTAAATCTTTACTATGAGGTAAGGTCCAAGAAAGATGCCAAAAAACAGCTTATTAAGTTTATTAAAAGTCATCATAATGAGTCCGGAATCATCTACTGTTTAAGCAGAAAAAAGGTTGAGGAGCTCGCAGAGTTCCTAAAAGTAAATGATATTAAAGCCGTGGCTTATCACGCAGGGATGGAGGCTAAAGAGCGAATGAAAAATCAGGATGCCTTTTTAAACGAAAACATTGATGTGGTCGTTGCTACAATCGCTTTTGGGATGGGCATAGACAAGCCGGATGTAAGATTTGTCATTCACTATGATGCTCCTAAATCCATAGAAGGTTACTATCAGGAAACCGGAAGGGCCGGCAGAGATGGAATAGATAGCCATTGTCTGATGTTTTATTCAAATAAAGACATCCTAAGATTTGAAAAACTGAACAGAGACAAGACGATCACTGAGCGTGAAAATGCACGCTTTCTCTTAGAAGAGGTGGCCTCTTATGCTGAATCCTCTATTTGCAGAAGAAAACAGCTACTTCATTATTTCGGGGAAGCATTCAAAGAGGATAATTGTGGTCAGTGTGACAACTGTGTGCTTCCCAAAGAACAATTTGAGGGGAAGGATGTAATAGAGATAGTCATACAAACCGTAAAGCAAACGAATGAACGTTTTTATCCCGATCATTTAGCCTCGCTAATAGTTGGTAAATCTACTCGATATGCTAAAAGCTATGGACACGATAAACTTCCCATTTTTGGAAAAGGAAAAGACATTGATTCAGATGAAGATTTCTGGAAATCGGTTATTCGCCAAACGTTACTCCATGAATTTTTAAAGAAAGACCTAGAAAATCCGGCAATCTATTTGGTATCAGAAAAAGGAGAGAAGTTTCTGGAAGATCCCTATTTTCATGAACTCTCCAAGGATCACGACTATGCATCTGAAGGAGAGGAAGAGGATGGCGATAGAGTGCCTGTAAACGTTGCGGCCCATGATAAATTACTTTTCGGGATGCTGAAAGCCCTAACAAAGGATATTGCTCGTCGGGAAAAGATCCCACCTTATATGATATTTAGTGACCCCTCAATGGAGGAGATGGCAACACTTTATCCCACTTCCATGGATGATTTAAAACAGATTGTAGGGATAGGCGAAACTAAGGCCAAAAAGTTTGGAGAACCATTCTTGAAACTCATTGAAGAATACGTAGAGGAGAATGATATTGCTACTGTCTCAGACGTTTTGGTAAAGTCTTCGGGAACAAAATCTAAAAATAAAATTTACATCATTAAGCACATTGACCAGAAAATAGATTTGAAAGAAATCGCTGAAGCCAGAAATATGACCTACGAAGAGCTTGTTGAGGAGATGGAGAATATTTGCTATTCCGGTACTAAACTGAACATTGACTATTACATTGACCAACTATTGGACGATGATAGTCAGGATGATATCCACGATTATTTTTTAAGTGCCGAATCTGATAATCTTGAAATTGCTTTAAAGGAATTGGGTGAGTACACCGATGAGGAGGTAAGGCTCATGAGAATCAAAATCATGTCAGAATATGCTCATTAAACAACCTGCTTTTGAAAAGAGAAAGTTAAGCATTGATCTTAGTTAACCAGCTTTCAAAATAACCTGAAATGAATATCTTGATCATTGGCTCCGGAGGAAGAGAACATGCACTTGCTTGGAAAATAAAGCAAAGTTCAAAGTGCGAAAGAATATACGTTGCTCCCGGTAATGGAGGCACCGAAAGCATCGCCACAAACCTGCATCTTAACCTTGAGGACTTTCAGGAGATTGCTGATGCGATAACAGAACATACCATCTCTCTGCTGATCGTCGGCCCTGAAGAGCCATTAGTAAGAGGCTTGGTGGATTTTTTGAATGAAGAGAAGTCATTAAAACAACTAAAAATCATCGGTCCATCAGCAAAAGGAGCTCAGTTGGAAGGCAGTAAAGAGTATGCCAAAGAGTTCATGATTAGACATAAGATCCCCACAGCAGCCTACAAAACCGTTACAAAAGAAAATCTGAAAGAAACATTAAAATACATGGAACAATGGGAGCCGCCGTATGTCTTGAAGGCAGATGGGTTGGCAGGAGGTAAGGGAGTGATCATCACGGAAGAATTGGAGGAAGCACAAAGGTCATTAACGCAGCTAATCGCCAATAAAAAATTTGGTAAAGCCGGTGAGAAAGTTTTATTGGAAAAGTTTTTGAGCGGCCTTGAAGTTTCATTTTTTGTCATAACCGATGGAAAGGATTATCAAATCCTACCGGAAGCAAAGGATTACAAAAGAATCGGAGAAAGAGATACCGGACTGAATACAGGAGGGATGGGAGCAGTATCTCCTGTCGTATTTGCCGACAGAGACTTCAAAGAAAAAGTAAACAAACAAATCATCAAGCCAACCATTGAGGGATTGCAAAAAGAAGGAATCCATTACTGCGGGTTCATCTTTTTTGGGTTGATGGCCGTAAATGGACAACCCTACGTCGTCGAATACAACGTCAGAATGGGAGACCCCGAAACGGAGGTAGTGATGCCCAGAATTAAAGGAGATTTCCTGAAACTACTGGTGGCCGCCGCGGACAGGAGCCTGGCAGAGAGAGAAATTGAATATGAAAAGTTCACAGCAACGACTGTAGTTTATGTCAGCCAGGGTTATCCGGAACACTATGAAAAAGGTCACGAAATTATAATCGGAGATACAAAAGCTGCACTTCCATTTCACGCAGGCACCAAAATGGAAGAGGGAAAACTCATTACAAACGGAGGCAGAGTGATTGCATTGACCGGTTTGGGCGAAAGCCTTAAAGAAGCGCTGAGTAAATCTTATGCAGGCGGGGATGAAGTTCACTGGGAAGGCAAAAAGTTTAGACAAGATATTGGGTTTGACCTTAAAGCACTAGGTCAGTAAGAAATTGCTATTTCCATTCAAATCCATTAGTTTAGAAGATTATGGGATGTGGAAATTGTGGAACTAATAGAGCCGCCGGTTGCCAAAACAACGGATATTGCAACTCCGGGGGATGCAGTAAGCTAAACGTTTTTGACTGGCTCGCCAATATGGAAGTTCCTTCAATGCAGCGTTTTGATGTATTGGAAGTGAGATTCAAGAATGGCAGGAAGGATTTCTTTAGAAATAATAATAAAATAGATATTGTCACCGGAGATGCCATCGTCGTAAGTATGCCCAAAGGCCATGACATTGGATATGTCTCGCTGCAAGGAGAGTTGGTAAGATTGCAAATGGCTAAAAAAGGCATTGAAAACGATGAGAAAATCAGAGACATTTATCGCAAAGCAACCGGAAGGGATTTAGAAAAGTGGCAGGAAGTCAGAGATCGAGAGCCTTCGGTTTTGTTTCGCACAAAGAAGATCATCCAAGACCTAAAGCTCAATATGAAACTAACGGATGTAGCGTTCCAAGCTGATGGCACAAAGGCAACCTTCTTTTATTCGGCTGAGGGCAGAATAGACTTTAGGGAACTCATCAGATTGCTTGCCGGTGAGTTCAAAATACGTGTTGAAATGCGACAGATAAATGTTAGGCAGGAAGCAGGAAGAATAGGAGGCGTTGGGGTTTGCGGCAGAGAACTTTGCTGTTCAACATGGCTCTCTGACTTTAAAAGCGTAACAACGTCGGCGGCTCGTTATCAGAATTTATCCCTAAACCCTATTAGGCTCTCAGGTCAGTGTGGAAGATTGAAATGCTGCTTAAACTATGAATTAGATACTTACATTGAAGCGTTGAAAGACATCCCGCCGGTTGAGCAGGCATTGGTTACGCAAAAGGGAGAAGCAAAACTGCAAAAAACGGATATCTTCAGAAAGATTCTTTGGTTTAGCTATGATGATGATAATAATTGGTATTCCGTAGGAGTGGAGCGAGTCCGCCAAATTCAGGAGATGAATAAGAAAGGGCAAAAGCCTTTTAGCCTGTCGGAGGATAAGATTGAAGCATCAGTAATCAATAGCGACCTTGAAGAAGTGGAGAGAAAACTTACGAGAAAAAGTAAAAAGAAGCCACTCAAGAGGCTTTTTAAAAGGAAAAGAAAAAACTCCAGGGAACCACGTTAATGAAATACCTAATACTTTTTAGCTTTATCCTTTTATTAGAATCTTGTGATTCATCAAGAGTTTATGAGGACTTCCAAGACATGGATCAGGGGTTCTGGCACTCAGACTCATTACAATCATTTTCATTTGAGATTGAGGATGCTGCCGTGAAATACAACCTTTTGGCTACTTTTCGTCATGCTTCAGCATATCCCTTCTATAATCTATACTTTCAATACTCGCTATTAGATAGCTCCGGAAATGTCATAAAAAAGGCACTCAAAGAGCATCACTTTTTTGACCCCAAGACAGGGGAGCCTTTGGGCAGCGGATTAGGCGACCTCTTCGACCATGAGGTAATGTTGGAAGAAAGCTACTCTTTTCCCAACGGAGGAAGGTATCAAATTCAGCTACAGCAGAGAATGCGTATGGATACCTTGGCTTATATATTGTCAGTAGGAGCGAGAGTAGAGATCGCGAATGGGGCACAAAAGAATGAAAACTCATCCTAAACGTAGACCGCATCTACGATTTGAACATCACTGCTTTCTTAATTAAGAAATTCTCTTAACACAAAGGACAAGAAGGTTAGCACAGTGTTCACAAAGAGGATGCGATACTTAAAGCGTAGCTGAGGA
>JAPPDO010000348.1 GCA_028821635.1 Ekhidna sp. | reverse complement strand
GACGTAGTATATCGGGAGTTTTTATTTCTGACGTTTGGTCAAGAAGGCGTAATCCTAAGACTTCCTTGTCAAACAAGTCTAATTTTTCTGATGTGTTCCATTTCAAAAAATAAAGATTAGACCCAGCCTGTATTTGTGCTGTTTCATTGATACAGCCGCCCGTGACACGTTGAGATTTATTTATGTTTCTACACCCAACGTGGTCGCAGAGAACAGCGTTGAGAAATTCATCAATCACGAATTATTCTTACCTCTGATATGATCAATTAGTCCATCTATAGACCTGTTTAATATCTTAAAAACATCATCAAATCCACTTTTTCCCCCATAATATGGATCAGGTACATCTCCTTTTTCAATTGGATCAAAATCTCTCATTAGAAAGACTTTATCTTCATTTCTATCCATTATTTTACTTAAAATCTCTTGTCTATTGGAAGCATCCATGGCAATTATGCAGTCAAAATCCTCGCTGTGTTTTTTTTGAAACTGCTTTGCCAGATGCTCAATTTTCATTCCATTTTTCTTAACAACTTCTACCGTTCTGGGGTCTGGGGGTTCTCCGATATGATAGCTGGCAGTTCCGGCAGAATCAGATACATATTTTGAATCAATGCCTTGTCTTTGAACCTTATCATTAAAGATAGCTTCTGCCATAGGAGACCGACAGATGTTTCCCAGACAAACGAATAAAATTTTTTTCATTAAAGAGGTTACTTTTCTTGACTTCTGGGTATGTAACAAATGTACATATGTAAATTTATTCATAAACATTGATTTTACAAGCAAAAAGAAAATCCCGCTTTGAGCGGGATTTTTTTATTGAATTTTTTAACTCAACGATTGACGGCCGCTAAGTTACCTCACGCCAAACCGATAGTATCACGCACTAAAATAGCCGAAGAGTAAAACCAAAAACATTATAAGATACCTTCCTAAACCTCAGAAATGCGTTGTTTTAAATCATGAGGTATGTCAAATTTGGATGGTCTGTGAAGTTTAACTGTATTATTTCAATCTATTTCGTCTCTACGACCTCCTATTTGTATTTTAGCCGGTAATGAAAGGATTGATCACGAAATCTACTGGCCTCTGGTATCAGGTATTCTCAGAAAACAAAACATATAAGGCAAGACTCAAAGGGAAATTCAAACTAGAAGGCAAAAAGCTGACCAACCCTGTCGCAGTGGGGGACTGGATAGAGTTTGAGCTAGACGAACAAATAAAAGATGAGGGGATAATCACTACTATCTATCCAAGAGAGAATTATGTCCTGCGTGAAAGTCCTAGAAAGAAAGGTTATGATCATATTATAGCCAGTAATATTGATCAAGGAGTCTTAGTCGTCACCCTTAAAATGCCCAGAACTTCACTTGGGTTTGTTGATCGCTTCTTGATAAGTCTGGAAGCATTCAGAATACCCGGAGTTATTATATTTAACAAATCGGATATTTACTCGCACAAGGACTTTTCCAAGATTGATCTTTTAAAAGATACTTACGAGCAAGCCGGATATCGGGTATTAGTCACCAGTTTTAATTATGATGTCTTGGATGATATTAAATGCCTGTTACTAAACAAAATAAGTTTATTATCAGGTCATAGCGGAGCGGGCAAATCAACATTGATAAATAACCTCATCCCGCAAGCAAACCAGAATGTAAGTAATGTATCAAATTTTGCAAATAAAGGAGTACACACAACCACTTTTGCTGAATTATTTGAATTGAATAAAAATACCAAGATTATTGATACGCCGGGAATAAAGGAGTTAGGACTTTCTGAGGTTGAGAATGAAGAATTATCTCATTATTTTCCTGAGATGAGAAAGTATCTGGGAATGTGTAAGTTTCATAATTGTTTGCATAATAATGAACCCGATTGTATGATAAAAAAGAGAATAGGTAAAGATATTTCAGAAATCAGGTATAACAGTTACCTTTCAATTTTGAGGGGTGAAGACAACAGAAAATAATTCATTACTCCGAGTGATCCTGAAAGCAATTGAAAGGATTTTGACAATACTCATTGCATTTTGATTTTCGAATACAGGCAAAACTAAAAACAGATTATATCAAAATTTCCCGCTATCTTACAATTTGAATTTTTACCATCAATTCTAAAATAAGTTTGTATGAAACCATCTCTGGTCATTGTTTTTCTTTTAATTTCCTTTTCAAATTTTAGTCAGGTTTTTGATGAAGGATTCTTACAGAAACTTGCAAAAAAAGGAGCAGACCATGTTTACAATGCTAACCTTGACTCAGCGTTCTATTATGCAGATAGTTTAAAAACCTACATACCGGATCATCCTGCTGTCCCTTTAATGAAGGCAGTGGCACTAATATGGTCACACATACCAACTATATCAGATGAGGTTTTTTCGGTTATTGAGAGACAGTTGGACTCAGTAGTATTCTTAGCCGAGCAGAAGGCTCCCAAACTTAAAGATTCCGAAATGATGTTTTTTGCAATGTCCGCTCATGGCCTTTTGGCGGAGTATTATGCTGATAAGGATTACACAATCAAAGCAGTAAGAGAGGCAGGCAGAGCCTATCTTCTTTTAAAGAGAGGGTTTGATTTGACTGAGGAGTACCCGGAATTTTTATTTACAACCGGTCTTTACAATTATTTCAGAGAGATGTATCCTAAGAAGTATCCGATTTATAAGCCATTACTATGGTTCTTTAGAAGCGGCGACCGGGAGCTAGGGCTGGAACAGTTAGAGAAGGCAACGGAGATTACTTTTTTGACAAAAGTTGAGGCTCATATCTATTTAAGTTACATCTATCTCAGGTATGAATATAAACCCGAGAGGGCTCAGGAATACCTCTCAAGACTATGTCTTTTGTACCCTAATAACTATTATGCCAAAGCAAAATATTTGGAATCATTAGCAAATCCCGAGGACTTTAATATTGCCTCAATAGAAATGATTAACGATTTGATTGATCATGAAAATAATTATTACAAATTGGCAGGGCATGTATTTCTTGGGTATTACGAGGAAGCGATAAATGGAAATCACCTGAAGGCTGAAATTGCATATAGAAAAGGACTCACATTTGGAGGGCAAATTCCGGGTCATGGAGAATTTTTTAAAGGTTTTGGATACTTGGGGCTTGGAAGAGTCCTGATGGCTAGGGAGGATTCTGAAGAGGCTGAGGCGGTTTTAAAACAAGCACTGAACTACCCTGAAACTGAAGCAATTAAAATGGAAGCAAGAGAGCTTCTATCGCAGATTTGAATTCCTTTTTTATCGCCCATATGATTTACAGAAGGCTGCTTTAGTGTGATCACTTCATTTATTTTTCATGGCCGTGCGATGACCGTGTCTCTACTTATTGCTACGGTCCCAAAATAACCTAGGACTAAGTCATTCACCTCATCTGACTGGAAGGATATATTTCCCATAATATTGGCAGGAGTGGTTCCGTTTGAGGTTCCTAATGAGGTTATCTGCTCCTTTAGAAGCGATAGGAAATTATATGCACCTTTAGTTATGGATTGCAGTTCAACGATGATCTCCTGCTCCTCGTTGTAACCGAAAGCCCGAAAGTCGTTTGGAATTAAACTGCCATTAAATAGCCGGTCATCTTGAACTGTAATTGACTCTGGTTCGGTGTATTTCATCCGATCTTTGTAAAAAACCCATCTGTAATAGTTTTCACTTTCGGCAGGATCCCTCCTCAAAACTTTGGGGAAAAAGATAGTGAACTGTTCTCCTGCATTATCCGGATCATTCTCTTCAAATGAGTTTACCAAAGTAAGATTGTTAATGGCCACCTGATCTTCCATTCGTTCCCAGTCCGACCTTAACTCCGGCTCATTCTCTATGCTGATTCTCAGTCGATATTCCTGGCCAACTTCACCGGCAAACATTGAATTTGAAGCATATATCCCATTATTTGTATGTGAAAATCGAAGTATTATCCCCAAACGAGACTGGATCACTACTTCAGCATTCGTAACAGGCCGAACTTGTAATTCCTCCGAGAAGCCGGTAGACTGAGAAACCCTGACTGTCTGAGTTTCATTAAGTGAACTAAGCCAGCTTTCAATGGTGATTAGGTTTTGCGCTGACGGAAGTTCAATGATCACTACTTCCTCGCATGAGAGTAGTGCTGACATCAATACGTAAGCAAGTATTTTTTTCAAAACTTAAAATTATACGTGACCCCCGGAATGGCGGTTCCAAAAATTGAATATTGAATAATTTCACCAATTCCCGGATTAGCTTCAGACTCTCTGAAAAAGTAAGAATAAACATTTTTCTTTGCATACACATTGTAGACGCTGATAATCCAATAGTTTCTATTTTTTCTGACGGAGCCATCTTTTTTAAATTTTTTGCCATTAATTCTCACAGAAAGATCTAATCTGTGATAGTCAGGTAGCCTTGAGTTATTTCTTTGAGTAAAGTGAGGAATTAAGCTGCTTCCAAACACGTACTTGTCACTCGGCAAAGTCGTTGGGATACCTGTATTGTAAACAAAATTGGCTGAAGCACTTACTCGTTCAGATGCTTTAAATGTCCAGGAAGTAGAAAAGTCATGGGTTTTATCATGATTCTCCACGATAAACGCTGAAATGTTTTCACTATCCAGCTTACTCTCCACTCGGGATAATGTATAAGCAATCCAGCCTTTCAATTTACCCTTACGCTTTTTTACGTAAAGTTCTACTCCGTAGGCTCTCGCCCTACCGATCATTAGTTCTGTCTCAACGTTTTCATTGAAAACCAAGTTGGCACCATTCTTATATTGAATATTGTTTTGAGTAGTTTTATAGTAGCCCTCCAGAGAAGTCTCCCAGATATTATTTTTAAAATTTTTATAAAGGCCTAGAGTGTATTGATCTACAATTAGCGGAGGTATGTAGGCACTTGTCAGTTTCCAAATGTCAGTGGGAGCCGGAGAAATTGTATTTGATATTAGATGAATGTATTGTGCGTTTCTGGTGTAAGAAGATTTGATTGATGTGGCTGAGTTAATGACAAAGGTGAGAGAGGTTCTTGGTTCAAGGCTCTTGAATGAGTTTATTAACTCTCCCGAAGCAAACCTAAGCGTATCTATGATCGCTGTATCAGCCGTTGGTTGATCATTCTCATAAATGAACACCTCTCCGGGACCAAAATTATGAAGCATGCTTAATCTAAATCCATAGTTGAGGTAAACTCTGCCCAAAGAAAAGTTATGACCAGCATATAAAGCAGATTCTAAGCCTCTCTCCTTACCTAACTCAATGATATTAGTATTTGCTTCCAAAGCTAATGGTTCATGAGAACCGGGCGAGACATAATGATAAATTGAGTTTATCCCAAAGCTGACTTCATTTGAGGTTTCAAAGGTGTAAGTAAAGTGCGCTTTTAATCCTAAATCTCTGATTTTAGACCTTCCAATAAATGCTCCCGGTTCCTCATCGTTTTCTATTCTGTAGTTATATTCAGATACAAATGCTGAGATGTTTGAAAATAGCTGGGGACTGTAAATATGATTCCATCTTGCATTTAAAATGCTGTTCCCCCATCGCCTTACCGAGTTTAATCCGACTGAATTTCGATCTCGCCCGTAATAGCCGGATAAGTATAGTTGATTTGAATTATCAGGACGGCTGTTCACCTTCAGGTTTAAATCATGGAATCTAATTCTACTCCTCTGGACTGAGGTACTCGCAAAATCATTTAGTGAAAGATTAAGAATACTCTTCCTTCCACTCACCAGAAAAGAGCTTTTCCCTTTTTTTAGCGGTCCTTCAATCAGACCTCTTGCGGAGACCAACCCTATTCCCCCTGAGTATTTTGTCTCAGTGGAGTTGCCCTCTTTTTGTCTCACTTCAATAACTGATGAGCCCCTGCCTCCATACGAAGGGGGTGCAAATCCTTTTAAAATTCTTACGTCATTCACTGCTTCAGGATTGAAAGCGGAGATCAGGCCATAAAAGTGATTTGGATTGTAAATAGTTGCCTCGTCCAAAAGACTCAGGTTTTGATCAACGGCACCCCCTCTGACGTAGATCCCACTTGCATCTTCCCCGATTGATTTTACTCCGGCCTGTAAAAGGGCATTTTGAGTTATATCAACCTCTGCCAGCAAGTAGGGAATTTCCGAATCTATTTGAGAGGTAAATATTCTATTCGTAGACGGAATTGTCTCGATAATGTTTGCATTGCCGGGTATTGTGCTTACTTCCACTTCCTCTAAGGTAGTTGTCAGCGAGCTTAATTTAGAATCCAGATACACGTTTTTATTAAGATCAATTTCTTTGGTTTGTGGACTGTAGCTCACGTGAGAAAACTTCAACCTGTATGCACCTTCGAAAAGCGTAATGGAAAAATAGCCGTAACCATTCGTAAAAGTTCCGTTATTCGTCCCATCTATCTGGATAGCTGCGCCAATAATATCTTCACCTGTATCGGCATCTCTCAGTACTCCGTTAATAGAATACGATTTTTTAACGTAAGGGGACAATATAATCTGATTTCCCTCTATATGATATCGTAGTAACTCATTTTCTTCCAAATCTTTAAGAATAGAATGAGCAGTGGCGTTTTGCTTTACCTCAATAAGATGATTTTTGAGTTTATCACGACTATATGCAATGTTGATTTGCTTACTGAGGGAATCAAGAACCCGGAACAATTTATACTCACCCCGGAATGTTAGTTTTGATTCAAGACTTGCCTGTCCAAAAGTCTGATTACATACAAAAAGGCACAAAAAACAAAAAATAAATTTACTCAACGCAGGTGACACGTCTGTAAAATTAATGATCTTAAATGCGGATGCTTAGCAACCTTGTCCGGAAATTCTGACTGATCTATTCTCCTTCTCAACCTTCACATCAAGGATTTTTTCCAATAGGCTAAGAACCTCATCCAGTGAATTCTGATCTATAGTAGCCGTGATCCGACAAGAACTCAATTCGGGATGGCTTAGTTGGAAATTGACTTCGTAGTACTCTGATAGGTTTTTGGCAGCTTCATGAAGAGGGGTATTATTGAATTTAAAGAGGCCGTCTCTCCAACTCATAATATTGGCTGTGGGCACTTCACTGATCGTTACTTCATCAGTAGCTTTATCAAAAACTGCTTCAAGCCCGGCTGCTATTTCTGTTTCAATTCCATTTTTTGAAAAAGCCACCAATCCTTTATCAACATATAATGATACACTGGATTCGTCCGTAGCTAAGTTGAAAGCCGTGCCTAAAACTTTCACTTCAACACCATTTGCCTCAATTATGAAGAGTTTTTCGCTCTTCTGTACGTCAAAATATGCCTCTCCGGAGAAAGAAACCCTTCGTTCACTTCCAAATTTTTCGGGAAATGAAAATGAAGATAATTTATTCAATATTCCTTTGGACCCGTCTGGGAACTCTACGGCAAGCTTTTGACTGTTGGAGGAGATATGTCTTTGGTCAGGCGATGTGTTAAAATCAACTAATAGATAACCTATGCCAACCAACAATGCAATACAGGCAGCTATTTTTAACCATGAAGAATTCTGCCTGACGGGTGGGGTGATGGAGCGTTTCAACTTACTCCAAGCCTTCTCCTCATTGATCTCCGGAGCTTTGAATTCAGAATTCTTTACCAGAAATTCTACGAAGTTATCAGAAACTTCTACCTCATAATGTCCATAGATGAGGTGGTTATATTTTCTTAAATCTTTATTCACTCGTTTATTAAGTCAAGTAATTAATGATTCACCCCCAATTTTTTCAATACATAATTTCTTTATACATCTTGTACACTTTCTCTAAAGATTCCCTGAGTTTCTTTAAAGCTATCCCCATTTGGTTTTCAACTGTTTTTTTTGATAAGCCCAGTTCTTTTGCGATTTCTTCATAAGTCATGCCGGCATTTCTGCTTAAAATAAATATTTGTCTACACTTTTTGGGAAGTGAATCAATAGCATTTTGAATATATTTTTTAAGTTGTTCGCTTTCTCCCTCATCCATATTCTCTCCGCTAATGCTTAGCATTACTTTACTAATATCACTCATTGATTGTTGTCTGGAGAGTTCAAGTTTAATATAGTTTAGGCATTTGTTTTTTACTGCCGAATATAAATAAGTCTTTAATGTGGTTTGAATTTCAATTTGCATTCTCTTCTCCCAAATATACAAAAAAACTTCTTGAGCCATCTCTTCTGCAATTTGTCCGTCTCTTACATAAGAAAAAGCAAACCGATATAACTCTTTGAAATATTTTTTAAAGATGACCTCATAAGCAGCCATGTCATCATTTTTGACCTGATCAAAAAGTAAAAGATCACTTTTCATATACTCCATTTTCGCATTCTCCCTAACTAAACCTGACAGCTTCCTGTTGTCTCATTTGGGTCGAATTTACAGTTAAACATGAACAATCCACTAATTGCTCTTTTTGAAACAGACTGCCTCCCAAGATGATACTTCCAACTGCCGGTAGGTAGCCGCTTAGGCCGAACCTTTCAGGCCGGGTCATCCTGTCCGTGGTCACAAACTGCTCCTAGAGAAGTGGTTGCTACAGCCCTCCGAGTGGTTCTTGCAGCCTACTCCGCAGTTTCCGCAGTTATTGTTGGATAAAAAAACCTTCATTGTCCCGTCCTA
Organism: Ekhidna sp.; assembly: GCA_028821635.1. GTDB lineage: Bacteria > Bacteroidota > Bacteroidia > Cytophagales > Cyclobacteriaceae > Ekhidna. The sequence goes on along the minus strand of JAPPDO010000348.1, from coordinate 8,426 downwards.
AAATAAGTTGAACGCGTCCACGTCGGGCATATCCATGCTGGCAGTTTTTATACTTAATGAGCGTTTTGCACATACTGCCCAATAAAGAGCTAAAATTTTATGACTTAATGGATGTAGAAGATATGGTGAATGAAAACCTGCCGCTGATGGTATATAGCAGTTCGCTCTAGGAGTCAATTAAACACATTCATTAGCCGGCAACTATATGGATCAGAATGCACTTTCGGAGGATGAGGAAACAGCGTTGGTGCAAGTTATTGGCTTATTCAGACTTTCTGTCTAAAACCATCGTCCATAATGACTCCTCATCCGTTCATACTGCCCTGCGATATGGGTAGCATCACCATTCATGATATTTCTATAGTGACCTTCACTTTTCACCCGGGCATCAATAACAGCCTCTTCGGAAGAATAACTGGCAGCAATATTCTCACCAACAGGTGAACCTTCAAATCCTGCATCCTTTACTCTTTCTGAAAAACCTGAACCATTTCGTCTGGTATGGCTGAAGTAGCCGTTTAACGGCATATCGTTACTATGAGAAAGTGCCGCTTTTGCAAGTGCATCATCCCATTGTCGTGTTGAGTTTGAAGAAAGCCGGTCGCCTCCGCAGGTTGCACCGGCAAGTCTGTGTTTATTGACCAATGAAAGCACAGATTTAACATCCGGATTGACATTGAGGAAAGAGGTGACACTGCCATCTTTCTTGCAGGAAAGAAGCAGGATGGTAAACAGGACTGAAGCAGCTTTCTTCAATGTAGGATTAAAAAACAAAACAATACAAGCAAAAATAAACGTCAAGCCCGAAAAATCAACAGACTGTTAAGGTCTGCGTTATAGCAGAAGATTATCAAACCAGACTTTTTTCAATAAATTAAACAACGTAAGTGAGTTGGCAAAAAAGAAAAGCTACTACTGCTTGAGTTGTGAAAACTGACTAAATACATTCTCCGCCTTCTCAAGTTGTAAAGGAAGTGGATGGAATGCCACCGGGATCACCGACCTGATAAAAAGCCTGCTTCCCTTATCAAAGGAATGATCTACTGTGTAAAAACCGGTGGAATATCCGATAAACTCACCCTCCAGATTAAAAAGCGGCAGTCTGTCTGTAAGTGCATTCTGATGCTTAAGCCCTCTGTTTTCATACATTACCGGGTTTACCTGAAAATTTCCCGGATATGGAAAATTATAACTCCTTCCAAGTGTTAAAAGTGGTTCGCTGCTTTTTACCTCTGCCGTTTTCTCCTTAATCGCAATGGCATCCCCCTCATCAAAAGGAGATTTGAGTTGATACAAATTATATTGATTACCATTCAATTTGCGTTTAGCTACGATAGTTGCTTCACGGACTTGTCTGTTATACAATATCACGTCCATCACATCGCCTACTTCATAGGGGAAGTAGTTTAGACCTACCAGGTAAGTGGTGTCATAAATTATTACCGTCTCTGAAGAAATCCTACTTTGAGGATCAGAAAGTCGTTTCTGGATAGTAGCAATGCTCTTAAGCATTGAGGTTATCTTTTTATTTATTTCAGGGATTTGCTCATACGGAAAACCAATGTCATATTTCGCATAAAACTCCTCCTCGGCAGCATTCCACGTGTAAGTTCTCGTGAGCTTGAGCCGCTGGTCGGGCAGGTTTCGGCCAGCGGCCTTCAGCCAAAAACTGACTAACCGAAGCATGGTCTTATTACTAACCATACTGCTTGATATCGGGCCAATATAGGGTGTCTCAATGACCCGGGAATCAGCATAGATCAGAGGAGAGGATGAGGATACGTCATTATAGTTTACATCTTCCCGAATAGTTACGCTGTTCAAACCTCCGTCTAGCATGCCCAGTACTTCTCCTCTCGCATTAAATACCGGAGAGCCACTCTGACCCGAAATAGTACTCATGTGAATAGGTTGTGACAGTGTAAATGAAAAAGAGCGATCCACCACGCCCAAAATCGCAAGGTGACTGCCGTATGTACTCGCAATATTTGGCCCTCCTATATTCAGCACAAGCTCTCCCTTCAGAGCCGTGCTGTTTGACAAAGACAATAAATTGACATCATCAAACGACTGGTTCAATTTTACCAGTGCAACATCATGGTTCTCTGAGGCAAACCATGTCCTTCCCCACGTGATCCTTCCGTCAAAAAACCTGACCTCCAGTTCACGATTGACCGTATAATCTCCGTTAGACGTTATAGCTCCTACAACGTGCTGGTTCGTTAAGATCAGGTCTTTGTCAATAAACCATCCCGAGCCACCTCCCTCCATCTTAACCACACTGCCAACCGTTTTTCTTGCAACGTCCTCCCAGATATCCATTTGATTGATCGCCGCTTTATTGATGAACCCTTTGGAATCAACAATCCTCTTCACTGCATAGACTTGTCTGTCTTTCCTGTCCGCCGCACTGTAAGAATATTCGGTGAACGGCAGGGGCAGTTTTCTCAAATCTGTACGGAGATAGTTGGCATCATCATACCAGAGACGATTGAAACTGTTAATAATGATTAGCTTATTTCCTTCCCTTTCGGAAGGCTTAATCTCAACCAAATAAAAAACGTCATCTTGTTTTTTAAGCAAATGATAAACCTCTTGAGCCGGGTCTTCAGAAAGAACACTGTCTTTTTCAAATAAGACCCTCTTACCCTTATACATGACTTCCACATTAATGACATAAATTTTATCTCCTTTACGGAACACTCCCTCTGAAGGTGCCTCGCTTACGGTGAAGTCGGCACCAGATACGGCACTTTGACCATTTACCATTACTGTAATTTTTCCTGTTGCCGCTCCGATTGGCACGATGACGATAAGCTCAGCCGCCGTGGCTGCGGTAACCGTAGCCGGAATACCATCATGGAAAGTGACGGTATTTTCATTGGCTGTTGTGCTAAAGTTCGTACCCGTGATGGTCACCTGAGTGCCTGTAGCACCGCTCTGAGGTGTAAGATCACTAATGGTGGGTGCAGGCGGAGCCTTCTCATCATCTTTTCCGCATGAGGTCAGGTTTAATACGGCGATTAAGATTAATACTAAATATCTTGAGTGATTTTTCATGGGTTAATGTTCCATAATAAGGCAGCAGTCACATGTAAATATACAGAAAAGTACCTAAAATTATCCATTACTATTGTAGACTGCCCTCTTTGAGTTTAATTGCCGATAAAACGGTTCTCCAACGTAAGCATAGACCGCATCTATGCTTTTAAACCTTAGAAAGGTTACTGAGCTACACATAGAGAGACAAAAAAGGGGAATCCCATCGCTGAAACTCCCCTTAGATATGAAAAAATTAACAAACCTTGCAAATATACGAAAAATAAAAAACAAACTACACCTAGAGAGGGTATTGTTTGACTGTTCCGACGTTGTTGCAGATCGGTCCGGGGTTATCCTTGTTCAATCCGGAGCTGTCCTTGTTCAATTCGGGGTTGTCCTTTGGATTTAAAAATGAGGTTATTCGTTGTTGCACTAAAAAAGGTGGCGGCATCTGTCACTCCGAGTGCAGTTTTGGACACTTCTATTTGTGGGACACCCTCAAATACCTGCATCAATGTTTTCTCGTCAAGACTTTTAAGATCTTCTGTGGCAGCCTTCCCAAACAGGATGGAACTGGCTTTAATAGCCTTTTCCAGATCACTTTTTGAATGAACCCGCTTGGTGACTTCCTCTGCAAGGGTTCGCCGTAGTAACCTTTGATTTGGTGCTTTTCTATGCTCTGTAATCAACGATTCGATCGCTTCTTTTTCTTTGAGGCTGAAAATCTTAATGTAGTTTGCAATATCTTCATCCGAAGCGTTAATCCAATATTGATAAAACCTGTAGGGTGAGGTTTTCTCTGGATCAAGCCAGATATTTTCTCCCTCGCTTTTCCCAAATTTTGACCCGTCCGACTTGGTAATTAGAGGGGTGGTCAGTGCAAAAGCCGCTCCCTGTGCTCTTCTTCGGATAAGTTCAGTGCCCGTAACGATATTACCCCACTGGTCAGAACCTCCTAATTGGAGTTTAGCGTTGCCAATATTTGACCTTATTCACTCTTGTTCTTCTTTTTTGATCTTCTCCTTCTTCTCTTGAAGTAACTCCGGAACTCTTGCTACTATTTGACCATACCATTGGACAAGTTTCCTGATATCCGAAACATATACTCGGTTTTCGTCATATTTTGGAAGTATAAACTTCAGGAAAGATTTAAGCTCTTCAGGGCTACTATTTTTATCAAGATCGGTGTCTCCGTTAAACTCTTGGTGAGTCTTTTTCATTACATCCTCAAGGGGTACGGAACCTTCGGAATCAACTGTATAAATAGAAATTTCTGAAAGAATGCTTACCTTGTCACGCATGGTGACTATCATCTTCTTTTTTTGATCATCAAGAGATTCAAGGATTAATCTCGTCCGTGCAGGGTTTACGACTTTAAACAGCGTTCTTTTTCCGGACACTGCGGCAATGTCACTAAAATTCATATCTAAGTTTCAAATTTATGAAATATTCTAAATTACGCTAAAGATGCATTGACTTTTTCAATAAAATTAAGAATTTTCTCTCCTCCTGTTTTCTCAACTGAGGAGGTTACAAAGGTAGGAGGCAGTTCTTCCCAAGTATTTTGAAGTGTCTTTTGATAGTGCGATATATTGGACTGAAGTTGATTCTTTCCAAGTTTATCTGTCTTTGTAAAAATGATACAAAATGGGATACCCTCCTCCCCAAGCCATTGAATAAAAGTCAAATCAATCTTTTGCGGTTTATGGCGAACATCGACCAGGACAAAAACAGATGTAAGATTTTTTCTGGTTATTAAGTAATCTTCAGTCATTTTCTTCCAGATGGCTTTATTAGTCTTACTCGTCTTTGCCCAACCGTATCCCGGCAAATCAACCAAAAACCAGGAATTGTTTATAACAAAATGATTAATAAGCTGTGTCTTTCCAGGGGTGCCGGATGTTTTCGCCAGCTTCCTCCGATTAGTCAGGTAATTAATCAAACTCGATTTACCAACGTTAGAACGGCCTGTGAACGCATATTCAGGGATCATCTGTTCAGGACACTCCTCCACTTTAAAACTACTTTTCACAAATTCGGCTGATTTTATCATCTTTTGAGATTAGACTTAACATTTACGCTGCCAGACGGGTTAAGTCCACTAATATTGCGGCAATTATGACGGTAGTACCTTACAAAGATAAGTCGGATACGAAGAAGCAACAGGTAGCTGATATGTTTAATAGCATTTCTGGTAAGTACGATTTTTTAAATCATTTTCTAAGTTTGGGAATAGACTTCCGGTGGAGAAGGAAAGCTATTAAAATGCTCAAAAATGAAAATCCAAAGCAGATATTGGATATTGCAACCGGTACTGGTGATTTTGCTATTGAATCGTTAAAGCTAAATCCTGAAAGAGTGGTAGGATTAGATATTTCGGAAGGAATGCTTACCGTTGGAAGGGAAAAAATGAAGAAGAGAGGAATAGATCATATCATTGATATGCAATCCGGCGATTCAGAAAATATCCATTTTGAGGACAACTCATTTGATGCTGTGATTGTAGCGTTTGGTATCCGAAACTTCGAGTATCTTGAGAAAGGATTGAAGGAGATGAATCGGGTGCTGAAGCCGGGAGGTAAAGTAGTTATTCTTGAATTTTCAAAACCAACTATTTTTCCTTTCAAACAATTATATAGCTTTTATTTTCGTTGGATATTACCAAAGATTGGGAGATTCATCTCAAAGGATAATGCTGCTTACCAATACCTGCCTGAGTCTGTTAGTAAGTTTCCCTGTGGTGAAGATTTTCTTCGGATTCTAAGCAAAACAGGATATAAGAATAATAAATGCAAACCATTAACACTAGGCATAAGCTCGATCTACTCGGGAGAAAAATAATCCTCATTGCAACATTATTATGCCTAAGTACTTACTCTTTCAGTCAAAACAGCCCCACTGATCATCTCATCAACTATGAGGATCAGTGGATTCATTATGGTTTCTTGCTTGGAGGGCATTCGTCAAAATATGTAATTAAATATTCAGATACGTTTACTACTCCGGCACTGGATACCGTTCATTCTATCATTCCGGGAAACCTGGCAGGATTCAAATCAGGGTTTATTATAAATATGAAAGTAGCTCAGTATCTTGACTTTAGGATACTCCCTACCGTCAGTTTCTATGAAAATGACCTCACTTATCGGTTTACGAACGGCTCCATTTTGCGAGAACTTAAAGACGCTACAATGATTGAACTTCCGCTGCTTTTTAAATACAAGTCAGCCCGTAGAGGAAACCTTGCCATGTATATGGTCATAGGAGCCAATCCCTCAATAGAAGCGGCAGGAAAAGGTGATGAGAGAGACATCGCCGAAACACTTGAGTTGAAAAACTGGAATATCGCCATCGATGTCGGACTCGGATTAGATATTTTTTATCCTTTCTTTAAATTTTCCCCTGAAATACGGTACTCCTATGGGCTTAGAAATATGCTTAATACGCCCGGAAGTGACTTCAGTGTGGGTTTGGATCGTCTTTCTACACAAAACCTGGGGATTTTTATCACATTTGAGGGCGGTCCGCAGAATGAGCGAAAGCTAAGCAAGAAAAGAAGAAGGGTTGGAATAGGACGTGACTCCTCCGGAGTAAAAAACAGGCATAAGAAACGACTCAGACCATGAAGAAGCCCATCGCATTTATTACAGGTGCAACAAGTGGAATCGGTGAAGCCACCGCAAGGCTTCTAAGCCGTAAGTACCGGTTAATTATTTGTGGCAGAAGAAGAGAAAGACTCAGAAATCTTCACCGTGATCTTGAATCCGAAACTCAACTTTTAACCTTCAACATCAGGAATAGGCATGAAGTATCCTCAGCGATAGCCTCTCTCCCCGACGAGTGGCGATCGATAGACGTTTTGGTCAATAATGCCGGTAATGCACATGGTTTGAATCCAATTCATGAAGGAGATGTAGATGATTGGGAAGCGATGATAGACATCAATGTAAAAGGGCTTTTATATGTGAGCAAGGCAGTCATCCCCGGAATGGCGAAGAGGGGAAGGGGGCACATAGTAAATATTGGCAGCATTGCGGGTTTAGAGGTTTATCCAAATGGCAATGTCTACTGTGCTTCTAAGTATGCCGTTGATGCACTCTCAAAGGGAATGCGCCTTGATCTCAACAAGTTTGGAATTAAAGTGACTTCAATTAATCCCGGGTTGGTAGAAACCGAATTTAGTGAAGTGAGGTTTAAGGGAGATACTGAGCGCGCTAAAAAAGTATACGAAAATTATGCCCCACTAAAGGCTGTGGACGTGGCCGAAACCATTGATTTTGTATTAAACAGACCTTCTCATGTGGTCGTTGGAGACTTACTTATTCTCCCTAAAGCCCAAGCCAACGCGGTGTTAGTCAACAAAAAGTCAAATTAGGTTTTTTATAAAATTCTGATCCTTCCATATTTGCCGCATGCAAAAAATCCTAATCATAGGTGCGGGCCGTTCTTGCACTTCCTTAATCAAATATCTGCTTCAGAATAGTGCTTCTGAGGACTGGCAAATTACCATAGCTGAAAAGAACACGACATTGGCTGCCCAAAAAATACAGGGTTACACTCATGCCTCTGTCATGTATTTTGATGTTTTCGAGGATAGTCTCTTGACTCAGGCAGTAGAGCATCATGATATAATCATCTCAATGCTTCCTGCGTTCCTCCACATCCATGTGGCTAAGAAATGTGCAGAACTAGGACGGCATTTCCTTACGGCCTCATACCTAAAAGACGATATTAAAGTTTTTAATGAGCAATTCAAAAAGGCTGGAAAGACAGCAATAATGGAAATGGGCCTTGATCCCGGGATAGACCACATGAGCGCAATGAAAGTTTTAGATGCCTTGAAGGAAAATGGCTGTGAGTTGATCGGGTTTGAAACCTTCACCGGTGGCTTGGTGGCCGAAGAGTCTGTTGGAGATAATCCATGGGAATATAAATTCACATGGAATCCAAGAAGTGTGGTCCTGGCCGGTCAGGGAATTGGTAAGTTTATTCAGGAAACACGATATAAATATATTCCTTATCATAAGCTTTTCAAACGAACCGAAATGATCTTTATTCCCAATTATGGCTATTTTGAAGGCTATGCAAACAGAGACTCATTAGCATATCTGGATGTCTACAGACTGAGGGGAATCCGAACACTTTATCGCGGCACTTTGAGAAGACCGGGATACTGTTCTTGCTGGGATGTGTTCGTTCAACTGGGGGCAACGGATGACTCTTATGAAATGGAGAACGTTGCTGAAATGACGCACCGCCAATTCATTAACTCATTCTTATCGTATAACCCAAATGATTCGGTTGAGTTGAAGGTCGCCCATTACGTTAATCTTCCTATTGATTCGGATATTATGTTTAAGATAAAGTGGCTTGGCATATTTGAG
>JAPPDO010000091.1:15754-17252 GCA_028821635.1 Ekhidna sp. | reverse complement strand
CAAAACTTTGTAAATAGGACTAACCTGACTTTAAAACTTTTTATGAGGAGTGGGACAACACTGAATTTGCTTTGACGGAAGAGTTCAATGAATGGAGTTAATCACCGGTAGTTTTCTGAGAATCCTCGGTTTAGATTTAATGCTTTTATTTGCTCTTTCCAATCTTTTGATGTTTTACTCATTAATCAAACATTGACAAGCCATAAACCAGCAAACAAAGCAATTTAGTAAAAAAAAACAATAAAATTCATCTATGGACTTAATACAATCAGGCATTGAAAAAGGATTGATCTCATTGGACGAAGAGCGTAAGTACATCACTTACGTTTACTTGAAGAAAAAGAGAAACTACACCAACCCCGAAGAGCAGGTACAGGCTGAGACTTTCCTGAAGCTCATCCTTGTTTACGGCTATCCCGTAGAACGCATCCGGCAGTTTGTAACGGTAACCATGGGCTCCTCCACTAAAGAAGCCGACATTTTGGTTTATAAGGATGATCAATGCACAGAGCCGTATATCATCGTGGAATGCAAAAAACCGGAAGTATCGGAGTTAGAGTTTGAGCAGGCCATTAAACAGGGCTTCGCTTATTGCTATGCAACAGCCAAGACCGTAAAATTCCTCTGGGTAAGCTCAGGAATTAAAGACAGCTATTTTGAAGTGGATAAAGAAAAGCAGGGGCATATCTCTGTCCCGGACATTCCACAGCACGGTGTCACCCGCCTGTCCGAATACAAGTATGCAAAAGGCGGTATCAATCCCAACGCAGCAGAACCGGAGGTTGAGTATGGCAAACAAAAGTTCTTTGAACTGGAAACGGTAAGCGAAGAGGAGTTGACCCGGCGTTTTAAGATGGCACACCAATCGCTTTGGGCAGGCGGCGAACTCAATCCCTCCGAAGCGTTTGACGAACTGGATAAACTCATCTTCTGCAAGCTATGGGACGAACGCCATCCGCGTAAAACCGGAGACCCCTACCAATTCCAGATTTTCAGGGAAAGCACCGAAGAGAAAACCACGCAAGCCCTTTACAAACGCATACTTGAACTGTATGAAGAAGGTAAAAAGCGAGACCCCGAAGTATTCAAAGACGACATCCGACTGAGGGCAGCCAAAGTAAGAACGGTCGTTACCTATTTGGAGGGCATCAACCTTAGCAATACAGACTTGGACAGCAAGGGCAGAGCCTTTGAAGCCTTTATGGGCAGCTACTTCCGGGGCGATTTCGGACAGTTCTTTACCCCCCGAAACATTGTAAAGTTCATTGTGGATGTCCTGCCCATTGATAACACCTCCCGGGTGCTGGACACTTCCTGCGGAAGCGGAGGATTTCTTTTATATGCACTGGACAAAGTAAGAGCGCAGGCCAACGAATATTATGACGAAGCCTCAATAGATCATTATAAATATTGGCATGACTTCGCCGAAAAAAACCTCTTCGGCATTGAGATCAACGAACAGATCGCCCGCACGGCCAAGATGAACATGATCATTCAC
>JAPPDO010000091.1:0-15744 GCA_028821635.1 Ekhidna sp. | reverse complement strand
CCGACGGACATACCAATGTCATCGCTGCTGATGGCTTGCTGCCAAGTGAAGAAATGATAAAGAAGAGCGGCAATGCAGCGTTTAAGGATGATTCATTCGATTTTATCATTACCAATCCGCCCTTCGGATCCTCCGTAAAGCAAACCGAAAGGGCTTACATGCAGCAATACCGAATGGCGGTGAAAAAGGAAGACTGGCTGGATGTGAAAAGGCAGGGCGAAAAAAGCAGAGCCAGCCAAAGTACGGAGGTCATGTTCATAGAGCAGTGCTACAAGCTCCTCAAGCCCGGCGGCTACTTAGCCATCGTCATCCCCGACGGCATACTCACCAACAGCAGCCTCCAATATGTGCGGGATCAAATAGAAGATTGGTTCAGGATCGTGGCTGTGATCTCCATGCCGCAGGATGCGTTTGCACACACGGGGGCAGGGGTGAAGAGCTCGGTCATGTTTCTGCGGAAACTTACGACCCAACGCAGTGATGCCCTACAAGCCCAAAAAACAGCCCTTCAAAACCAACTGCTTAAAAACCAAAAGTTTGAACAAAAAATAGCCGATTGGGAAAAGGAAAAGAAGCAAATCCTGAAAAACCATACAGGCTTTGATGCGGACGGCGTAGTCAATACCACAGGCAAAACGGAAAAGAAAGACATAGAAGCCTCCCGAGAGTTCAAAGATTGGAAAGCCGAAATCAATGCGGAACACAACCAAAAGATCAATGACCTGAAAAAGCAGCTAGCTGACCTTTATTTGGAAGAAAAGCAAAAAGCATTGGAGGACCACCCTCTCTTCATGGCCATTGCAGAGAAGATAGGATATGATGCTACGGGTAAATCCATTGCTCAAAATGACCTGCACTCGATTGGAGAGGAGCTCAGCCGGTTTTTAAGCGCACAGCAAAAGGACGAAACCGATTTTTTCGACTAAGCCCCGACCTGTCAAATAGTTTTTTGATACGTTGGGGCGAAATTGAGGGGAGACTTGATCCTAAGACCTACCACCAAGATAGATTACAAGTTATAGAAATATTGAGGGTTTCAGGGGTCAATCTGAAACCGCTTAAATTTTTGGTTTCAGCCACCAAAGAAACTGTAAAAAGCATTACCTCAGATGAAGCAATTTATGTTGGTCTCGAGAATGTTGAAAGTGATACAGGATATTATATTCCAAAAACTGAAAAGGACTTAATAAGTAGTGCATTGGTTTTCAAAAAAGGCGATATTCTATTTCCTAAATTGAGACCTTATCTAAATAAAGTGTTTTATGCAACATTTGACGGAATATGCTCAACTGAATTTCATGTGTTTAAGTCTACTATATTAAACAATGAATATTTATCTCATTTCCTTCGCTCAAAACTTGTAGTAAGCCAAACAGAAAAACTCATGTCAGGTAATACACTACCAAGAGTTCAAACAGAAGATATTTATAATCTTCTTATCCCAGTCATTTCACCTGAAAAGCAACTACAAGTGACAGCCTTAATGGATAAGGCTAGAGAAGATTCAAATCATTTAAAATCGGAAGCAGAAGTACTAATCACCTCGATCGACACCTACATCCTGAACGAACTAGGCATCACCCTGCCCGAAAGAGACACAAGTATGGGAGCCCGAATGTTTCAAACCACCTTTCGGCAGGTGTCCGGCAGAAGGTTTGATCCAAATAATGTGCTATATCGTGATTATTTGGAGAAATGTATAAGTCGCTATAATAAAATCAAATTAGGTGATTTGATTTTGGGCAGCCCACAGTATGGAGCTAATGAAGAAGCAATAAAACGAGAAAGCGATAATGATATTCGATATATCAGAATAACTGACTTGGACGATTATGGGCAACTAAAAGAGAATGATTGGAAAACAGCTCAAGAAACTCTTGATTACTATTTGTTGAGTAAAGATGACATTTTATTTGCCAGAAGTGGGTCAGTGGGTAGATGTTATCTACATAAACCTATTGCCCAAAAAGCAATTTTTGCAGGTTATTTGATTCGTTTTATTACAAATAAACAAAGACTACTACCCGAATATCTTTATTATTTTACTTATACCTCCTATTACAAAGCATGGGTTCAATCAATGCAAAGAGTTGCAGCACAGCCAAACATTAATGCCGAAGAGTACAAATCCTTTCAATTACCTCTGCCACCTATTGAAAAACAGCAAGAGATCATAATGGAAGCCAACCGCAGAAGGCTTGAAGCACGTCGGCTGTCCGAAGAGGCTAATAAAGCATTGGAAGAAGCCCGTGCAGAAATAGAACGGATGATACTTGGATGATCTGATGTCTTCTTGTTTTAGGATGCGAGACACTTAATGTGCTGCAATAACCCCGTATCGGACAAGGACAACCCCGTATCGGACAAGGACAACCCCGTATCGGACAAGGACAACCCCGTATCGGACAAGGACAACCCCGTATCGGACAAGGACAACCCCGTATCGGACAAGGACAACCCCGTATCGGACAAGGACAACCTCGTATCAGACAAGGACAACCCCGTATCGGGCAAGGACAACCTCATATCAGATAAAAACAACCCCTGACCACACTGCAACAACCTCTGACCGCACTACAAAGCCTGCGGATCAGCCTGTAATGATCGTTAATAAATAGAGAAAGAAGTTTGAGAAACCTTTGGTAAGCCTTGTGTTAGTGTTGATTTTCGCAGTCCCTAGGGGAATCGAACCCCTGTTTCCAGGATGAAAACCTGGCGTCCTAACCCCTAGACGAAGGGACCTGATTTTTTTGCAAATACAAATATAGCGGCACTGCTTTATTCTACAAGTTAGGGAAACAAAAAAAGCGAAGAAACTCTTCGCTTTCTTGTTTCCCCTTCATCCTCAGTTATATCGCTTCTTCCGCATTACCATAACGATCCACTAAAATCGGATCACCATATCCATCTACACGCAACGGGTCGTATTGAGTGGCTTTATCCCCTACGATCACAAATACGTAACGGCTAAGATCGAAGTATTCATTTGCCGTATTTTGAATACTTTCGATGGTAGCATTCGTTACCGTTTTCTGCTCCCTGTCAATATAATCTTGTGGCAGGTCGTAGGTGCTTATGTTATGAAGAATACTCAAAAGATTAGTAAGCGTCTCAAAGTTTCTTGCATTTTCTTTGATCATGGAGGTCTTTGTCTTCTCCAGGTCTTCTGCGGTGTACGTCCCCGAATAGCTGCCGATGATTTCTTTAAATGTATCGAGCGCATCTTTTGTGGTAGAAGATTTTACGCTTGAGAAGGCAGTGAATGAACCCGGTGCCATAGCACTCCTTCTCGGAAAAGAGTAAGCCCCGTAGGTAAACTGCTTCTCTTCACGCAGTATTTGAAAAAGCCTGCCTGAGGAGCCATCTCCCAGCCGATCGTTGGCCACCATGATCTCATTGTAGACCGGATCATTGGATGGAACTGTTAATCTGGCGATTCGGATTACTGATTGTTTTGCTTCAGGAATATCTACAAAATAAACTTTAGGATTCTGATTAACGGCCGGCACATCATAAGCAGGCATTATTACTTCTTTTTGCTGCCATTCTGTGGTCAGTTTTCCCAATGCGTCTAATGCTCTTTTTTGTGTGACGTTCCCTGCGATGTGATAGTTGGTAACGTTTGGCACGAAATAGCTCTCATAAAATGCTTTGAGGTCTTCAATGGTAATCTGATTAACCACGTCTTCGTATCCAATAGCAGGATGTCCCAAGATGTGATCCTCGCCATATAGTTTTTTGTTTATCACTACGGTTGCGACGGTGTTCGGATTCGTTTCACGTTGTTTAATGCCTTGCAGTGTGAGATTAATGATTCTTTCAAACTCTTTCTCATCCCATCGGGGTTCAAGCAAAATTTCCTGTACCAGTTCCATTGTAGCTTCAAAGTTTCTGGACAAACAATTTCCTGAAACCTGAATGTATTCATCAGAGGTAAACATACTCAAGTTAGCACCAAGCTGGCCTATGGCATCTTCCAATTCCTCGGGTGTCTTGTTGGCAGTCCCTTCCATCATGATGTCTGTCATCAGGTTAGCAACTCCGATTTTATTTGGATCGTCCAGGTAATGGCCTCCCATGATGCGCATGGAGAAGTTTACTAATGGCAGCTCTCCGGTTTCTACGCCATAAACGTCAATACCATTTTCGGTTTTAGTGGTCCAAATGGTCGGCGGCGTTACCAGGGGAGGTTCTCCAAAATCAGGCTCCTTTGATCTGTCGAAGGAAGATGCTGTTTTCACAATGGTGAAGTCGCCTTCTTCCTCAATTATTTCGCTCTGTCCGTATTCATTGATGCCTTCTTCTTTGATGTCTGCCAACACAGCACCTTCCATCGCTAAGCCGGCCTCACCTTTGGGGACAAAGTTGGTGACAATGCGATTTTGGTTGAATACATACTTTCTGAAAACCCGCATGACATCATCTTTGGTGACGGCTTTGATTTTTGCTAAATCCGTCTTAACAAAATCCGGAGTTCCGGCATATTCGTTGTATTGAGCCAGTTGAAAAGCCTTTCCCAGTACGCTGCTGATGCCATTGTAAAAACTTGTCTCTATGCCAGCCTTAATTCTGTCTAAGTCTTTGATGTCAAAACCTTCCTGATCAAATTTTACCAGTGCCTGATCAATGACTGTTCTCACGGAATTAAGGTCTGTTCCTTTGTTTGCTCGTACCCTAATGGTGAAGGTTCCTGCAAGTTCATTTGAACTATTGTAGGAGCTGACACCCGGTGCCAGTTTCGCTTTTTCTACTACTTCTTTATACAGAATGGCTCGCTTTCCGTCAGACAAGATGGCTCCAAGCGCATCTAACGCCCATTGGTCCTCATTGAATTGTTCTACTGTTGGAAAAGTCAGCCTAATTTCCGGTAGTTGGGCAAAATTGTCTTCATAGTAGAAAGTCTTCGTTTGATCCAGAGAAACAGGCTGCGGTTCCATAGGAGTGTCTATACCCCTTGAAGGAATCTCTCCGAAGTATTTCTCAACCATTGCCATAACTTCATCCCTGTCAATATCTCCGGCAATGACCAGTGTTGCATTATTGGGACCATACCATTGCTCGTAAAATTCTTTTACGTCATCCAGTGTTGCATTTTGAAGGTCTTCAAGTTCACCAATGACAGTCCAATTGTAAGGATGGCCTTCCGGATACAACGCTTTAAGGATTACACTCTGTGTGTGACCATAAGGCTGATTATCGACTCTTTGTCTTTTCTCATTCTGAACAACGGGTTTTTCTCCTTCCAGACTGGCGAGCGATACGGCATTAATGAAGAAGCCCATCCTGTCGGATTCCATCCAGAGGACTTTCTCCAAGGCATCTTTGGGAACGACCTCGGAGTACACCGTCCCGTCTGTCCAAGTGCCTCCATTGAACGTGCCTCCCCATTCGTTGATATTTTTGAAAAAGCCTCCCTCAGGGACATTTTCAGACCGCTGAAAAAGCATGTGCTCAAAATAGTGCGCAAAGCCGGTTCTTCCCGGCTTCTCTCTGTTCGATCCGACGTGAACAAGTATGGAAACCGCTACAATCGGGTCTGAGTTATCTTCGTGAAGAATTACTTCAAGCCCGTTATTTAAAATAATCTTTTCATAATCCAGCGATAGCTCATCTTTTCCACCGCCTCCACCTGCCTGGCAGGCCGTCATTAATATTCCTAGAAACATTAGTTTAATAAGTGAGAGTTTAACTTTTGTCATAACAAATTAAAAATTTTAATCTGCAAAGTAACGATTTAAATCGCATAAATCAAACGATCCTTTAGTAAAAAGACAAAAATCCTTTTTCGTCATTGAAATGAGGGATTGATTACTCCAAAAAGTGGTTATAGTTTTGTCTGTAAAACCAATCAAAAACTAAAACATAATTATGGCTATAAAAATCGGTATTAATGGATTTGGTCGGATCGGCCGGCTTGTTTTTAGAGTAGCAATGGATAAACCTGATCTGGAGGTCGTTGGGATCAATGACCTGATAGATGTTGAGTATATCGCTTACATGCTAAAATATGATTCTACACATGGCAGATTTAACGGAACCATTAGTGTGAGGGGTGGAGACCTGATCGTAAACGGCAAAACCATCAGAGTGACTTCGGAAAGAGACCCTGCTAACCTTGAATGGATTACTGTTGGAGCAGAGTACGTTGTTGAATCAACAGGTTTGTTCCTTACCAAAGAAAAAGCACAGAGTCACATAGATGCAGGTGCGAAGAAGGTAGTTATGTCTGCGCCCTCTAAGGACGATACGCCCATGTTCGTGATGGGTGTGAATCAGGAAAAGTATACCCCTGACATGCCCATTGTCTCAAACGCATCGTGCACAACGAACTGTCTTGCCCCGATTGCTAAAGTTTTAAATGACAGTTTTGGCATTAAAGACGGGCTGATGACTACCGTTCATGCGGCAACAGCGACTCAAAAGACTGTCGATGGCCCCTCCATGAAAGATTGGAGAGGCGGCAGGGGTGCTTACCAGAATATCATTCCATCGTCCACAGGTGCAGCTAAGGCAGTAGGTAAGGTTATTCCGGAGTTGAATGGGAAACTTACCGGAATGGCCTTTAGGGTACCTACCCCTAATGTTTCGGTTGTAGACCTGACGGTAAACCTTGAAAGAGCCACCTCTTATGATGAGATAAAAGCCGCAATGAAAGCTGCCTCTCAAGAAGACATGAAAGGAATCTTAGGTTACACCGAGGAGGCCGTCGTGTCCAACGATTTTCTAGGCGACCCGAGAACCTCCATCTTTGATGCCGGTGCCGGCCTTGCCCTCACAGACACCTTTGTGAAAGTAGTCAGTTGGTATGACAACGAGTGGGGCTACTCCACCAAAGTTGTTGAGCTTATTGAGTACATGGCTGGCAGAGGGTAGGGTAAAGCGTGGTTTGGTAGTAGGGGGGGGGCTTGATTTTTAGCTTATTATTTGTGAGTTACACCATTTTATCCGGTTGTCAAATTTTGTGGTTTAATGGTTTATTTTAAGAAACGAAGAAAGGTTTGGTTTTTATGAGTTCTGAAAAACTTTTTAAACAACTATTTGAAGCGGCCAAAGAACAAGATGTCCATGAAATCATTCAATCTAATTCATATCTATTTAAAGATGCTAATTGGCATCCATTAGGCAAGAACTCAAATAACTATAGTATTGTAAAGAATCAACAAGCTAACCCGATAGCAGCTTTAATTGAGAAGCTTACCAATAGCATTGATGCCATATTAACAAAGAAATGTCTTGAAGAAGGAATTGATCCAAAGTCGCCTAATGCACCGCACTCCATTAATGAGGCTGTAGTTAAATTTTTTGGAGAGAATACTAATTGGGATTTAGATACTCCTCGGAAGCAGCAAGCAAAAGAAATACAGATAATAGCAGATGGAACCCCTAGAGATACATCTGTTATAATTTACGATAACGGTGAAGGACAACACCCTGATGAATTTGAAGATACGTTCTTATCACTCGTTAGAGGCAATAAAAAGAATATTCATTTTGTTCAAGGTAAGTATAACATGGGAGGGAGTGGTGCTTTAGTATTCTGCGGTAAAAAGCGATATCAGTTAATCGCATCAAAGAAATATGATGACACTGGAGATTTCGGTTTCACATTGGTGCGAGAACACCCACTGTCAAAAAAAGAGCAATATGATAATAAGGAAACGTGGTATGAATATTTTATGATTGATGGTCAAATTCCAAGATTTCCAATTGATGGACTTGACTTGAAGTTGTCTGATCGAAAGTTTAAAACGGGAAGTATCATTAAACTATACTCCTATCAGTTTCCATCAGGATATTCGGGGTTTGCTCAGGACCTTAATCAGAGTATTAACGAGTATCTGTTTAGACCTGCACTACCCATTTATACAGTTGATAATGCAGAACGTTATCCCAACAATAAAATTCTCGAGCTTGATTTATTTGGTCTGCAAAGACGGCTGGAGCAGCCTAATGATAACTATGTTGAGCACATTCATTCTTGGGACTCATCAAACGAACTTTTTGGCAGGTGTAAAATCAAGGCTTATGTATTTAAGGCCAAACTCGATAAAAGGGATGCAAAGAAATCAAAAGAAGTGATTCGTAATCGTTTTTTCAAAAATGACATGTCTGTTCTTTTCTCACTAAATGGCCAAGTACATGGACACTTCACTTCAGAGTTTATAACAAGATCACTGAAGTTAAACCTCTTAAAAAGTCATCTCCTTATACATGTTGATTGCACAGAGATGGACTATGATTTTAGGAAAGAATTGTTCATGGCATCTAGGGATCGATTGAAAGACGGTGAAGAAACAAAAGCACTTAGAAAGTTCTTAGCTACTGAGTTATCCAAGAAGGATAGCCCTCTTTCTGAAATTGAAAAACAGCGCAAAGATTCTATTACTGCTGACGCTGGAGATACAGAAGAGCTACTGAAGTCATTCACTAAGAATCTACCAATGGACAGTGAGTTGATGAAGCTTCTCGATCAGACGTTCAAGCTAGACCTTGCGGCTGACAAGAAGCCTAAAAACGAAAATCACTCAAAGAAAAAAAAGGAATTAAAAGAAGAAAAACATCCTTTCAAGCCTCAGAGGTCTCCTACTCTTTTCAATCTAAAAGCTGCCTCACATAATGGAATTAAAGCAATCAATATTCTTCGAGGTACGGAGAAGACCATACAGTTTGACACTGATGTTGAGAATACGTATTTTGATCGAATAGAAGAGCCGGGTGAGATGAGGATTGCTTTGGTTAGTTACAAGCCAAATGAAACAGAAGGTGGAACCGATAAGGGCGAGCCGAAAGGTATTGAAGAACTATTTAACATCAATAAAAGCAGCCCTAAAGATGGTAAACTACGAGTGAGCCTTAATCCAAAAGCTGAAGTGAGCGTAGGAGATGAGATTGAAATGAAGGTCACATTGACGGCTCCCGGGAAAGACTTGGAGGAACTCTTCTGGGCAAAGATTACTGAACCGGAAGCCAAAAAAGAAAAGGTTAAAAAGGAGGAGGAAGATGAGCCATTAGGACTACCCAAATTTGTACTTGTTTGCAAAGAAGAAAAAAAAGGCAAAAGTGTAATTACCTGGAATAAGCTAGAAGAACAAAGTATAAGCATGGGATATGAGACGGTAATGTATCCATTAGGAAAAGGAGACAGTGAGTTAGAGCGTATTTATATCAACATGGATAGTCATGTATTCAAGTCATTCATGTCAAAGACGAAGCATCCTAATGAAAAACAGATCAAAATGTCTGAAAACAAATACATCTCATCCGTCTATTTCCACACACTTTTTCTTTACACCATTACCAAGAATAGGGGATATCAAATCACTCAATTAAAAGACGGCAAACAAGACCCGGAGGATGTGGAAGTTGCGGAATATTTAAAAGATGTTTTTGATCACTATTACTCTGCCTTTCTCCTTAATTACGGAGGTATGGAAGAGATGATGGCGGGGGTAGGGGATTAGCTATTCGTTCTCTCTGATTTTTTCTAAACATTCATTTACAGTGTTTAGCGTGATTTTTTTATGATCATTTTCCATAGCAAAATTTAAAACTTCTCCACAGTACCGATTTATTTCACGAGGAGTTAAGCTATTTGAAGGAATGATTCTAATAATTCCATTAATGATATCTTCCGAAAATGGCATATAGCTTGATAATCCATTCTCTGTGTGATAGTGACTGATTAGATCGGAACAATATTCAAGTGCTTCATCGTTGGACAGTTCTTTAAATCTTATTTTTTTATTGATTCTTGACCAAAGTGCTGCTCCCAGCAATAATTCAATCGTATCCTCTTCCGGTTCTGCTAAAGTAAAATTGAGGAGAACCAAAAAATGTTGATTGATGGAGTCAAATAAGTCTCTTAATACCTGCGAAAAAGCCCTATACTCCTTTTGTGAGTAGTATATCATATCTTCCATTTCGTCAATCCAAAGCACGAAACGTCCTTTTATCTTTTCTTGATCACCTATAAAGCAATGAATTATTCCTGAAAGGAATTCGATACTATCAGTGCCCCAATCAATATTTTTCGGAAGATCAACTTCTTTTAATTCCGTTCTTGTTAAACCCTCAAAAACATATCTCTTCATTAATTTAGAAATTGCCTCATCTTGAGAACCTATCCTCAAAATAGCTTCAGCTATTTCTTCACTTCTAATCTTATTAGAGATGAAGTCAAAAGCACCATCCTCACCAAGCTCATTAATCAATTTTTGAATTTGACGCTTAATTTTTTTGTAGGATATAAAACCGATAAGGCTTTTGTATAATTCTTTATCGGCAGAGTTTCCCTGCTTAGGTGATCTTACATAAGTTTGGTGTAAATCAATTCTTTCCCTCCGCTTTTCAAGAAATTTATAAGCAGCAAAAGTTTTACCACCTCCATAGGGGCCCCAATTAAGTACTATCTGCCGTGGTGGATTATTGAAGAGACGTTTATAAATTCCCTCAATATTTTCTTTTAAGACCTTATGGCCGGCCCATGGAGTA
The DNA here is from genome assembly GCA_028821635.1 of Ekhidna sp. Classification (GTDB taxonomy): domain Bacteria; phylum Bacteroidota; class Bacteroidia; order Cytophagales; family Cyclobacteriaceae; genus Ekhidna. The sequence goes on along the minus strand of JAPPDO010000091.1, from coordinate 5,253 downwards.
TCAATCCCACCACGGCCGGGAATAGGAGTAATGTGCTGAAACGGGTTTTCTCTTAGTTTAAAATCTTCTAATTCCTTCATTACGCAGCGGTCATGGTTTTAATTTTTTTTACTCTATTCAACCTATTGCTATACACTTTAAGTTTTTTCAGTCTTTCTTGTGTTTTTTTCGGATCTGTTTCAGGAGATAGATCCCTAGCTAAGGTAGCGTTTATATCTCTAAACGCAGCACCGGCTATATCAAAGGTGAAGTGCTTATTTCTGAAATAAAGAAATAATATTACATCAAATGAATCCCAAATATTCAATATTGGGAAAGCTCCTAATTGTTCTTCTAACACATTTTTTATCGCTTTTTGGTCATCCGTGAGAAGAATAATGCCACCGGTTCTACCCTTTTTACACAAATCAAAGTCTATGGCAGCCACTAAATTATGTTTTTCACCTCTATTACTTGCACCGGAATTGCTTACTGAATCAAATAGCTGTAACTCGTATTCTTTATAAGTTTTTATTCGTTTATGTCCTTCTAGTTTGTGAACATTGTTTTTTCGTTTGTTGATGGAAGGCATATTGGAATTGCTATGGCGGGAAATCTCCAGGTTCACTTCATTGCAAAACCTTATTGTAACTTGTTCACTTAGGAGTGACAAAAGAGTTTTTCCCATATAGCTAGAATCTTGAGTTAAGTAAATGTAACTGGAAGCATCAATAAAGCATGTAGCTTTCACTTAATCTTATTTGTTATATACCCTTCATTAATGCGTGCCGAGGATTTTATACCAAATACTTGATTGTCATGAATTATATCCTCTTCAAGCATTGCAATTAATTCTGATGATTCAATAATCGTTTTATGCAAAATAAGCATTGATAGTGAAACATAAAATAGCGTTTCACGAACGGGCAGTTTGAACGAACCGGAGGATTCCACGAAATTTGATGAAAGCATCAATAATTTTCCCAATTGACACTTATTAAAAGAGGATTCTTTTAAATCCATTTCAAAAAGTATTGAACTTTTGCGAAAGAAATTATTCAAGTACCACTCATTAGTAAAATCAATAAAATCAATATTTCTATTGAAAGAGTTAAAAAAATTTGTTCCTTGAACAGTCATTTGATAAGTGGTATTTGAACCGGAGTTTATTTTTTCAACAATTCCTAAATCAGACATCCACTCTAGTCTTGGTGCTACAAAGTGTTCAGCATAGCTTTCAGGTTTTTCCCATTGCACTTGAATAACTCTTTTTCTCTCAGCAACCTTTGATTTTGTATGTGTTGTTGAGTACTTTAATTTGGAAGATAAACGATCTACTAAAAATGATTTAAATTGCTTTTGAACCGCTTTTTGATTCATTGGGTTTTTACTGCCATATAGGATATTGTAAATGCAAATAATTATATCTGCGTCATATCTGAGAAATAAATCCAAATAAATGATCTTCTCAAAGAGATGAAGATGCTTATTGTTCTGATCATCTTTAAAGACGTTAAAAACAAATTTTCCTTGTTTAGTTAGGCTTAGTATATTGCCGGTTCTTCTTATCAAACCAATAGAAGATAATAACTGAATGTATTTAGGAAATGCTGTAGTTGAACCGTCGTTTTCTGTTAGTTTACCTGTAGCATTCTTATATTTCTCATTTCTTTCTGCTTCTTTTTTACTCCAATTTTCTAACTCTTTCTTTAAAATTTCACTAGGTACCTGTCGCTTACCAATCAATTGTATGAAGGCTGTGATGACATTTATTCTCCTTACCTGTGTATTAGTACTTTCTATGATTCTAAGGTCATCAACTCGAAATGAACTCATGGGAATTAAATAAAACAAACTGGACATCCTTCACTCTCCGTGTCGTCAAGAATGTCGATTAAAAACTTAGAGCCTTTAGACTTCTCTTTATTCATTCGATTGAGATGCTCCGCTTTGATTTGATCAATTCTATCTGGATGGATCAAATCTTGCAAAGACTCATGCTGATTCCATGTAAAGCCTTCTTTTTCGTTTTCATACTCCATAGCTTGTTGATATAAATCGGGATGTTGTTCGTGAAGCCAAACCCACTCAATTTTTTGCTGGAAAAAGCAGAAGTAGCAACCTGATCTACTTCGAGCATATTGCCCTGTCTCACCATTCACCTGATAATCAATCTTTTCATAATATCCCGGTACACCTACGCCACTGTCTCTGAGAATTTTAAAAATATCATCAAGAACCAGAACCTGCTCATCATTCAATAGTGGGTAGTCATCTTCAAAAGAAAGCGGGTAATTTCTTGATTTCAAAAACTGAAAAACGACGTGATTAAACGTTACCGTATCAAGTGATAAGAGTGCTTCCAGTTTCTCAAGTATAACCTTTCGGTTATGCTCCTTATTACGATCAATTATCTGAAGATCTTCATTAACAATATCAACAGCTCGATCTAACTCTGCACCATTGAAATATTTGTTATACAAGTCACTTAATTCAGTCCGGTTATCATTAGCCAATATAGATTTGATAATCTCCTCGCTCCAAATGTTCCTGCGAAAAGGGAAAATGGATTGAATATTGGATTTCGTTGAAATGTATCCCTCTCGGTCCTCATCACCTCGAATACCTACATAAGAAACAGTAGGAGAGTCCCCGACAAACTTCTCAAATGGATCGAGTTTCATTTTCTTAGTGCACCATCTAGCTACATTGGACGGTAAATATCCCCGATAAGAATTATAATAAAAATCAAACGGATTTTTTCCGGATTTTACCGCTTCGTCAGCTTCTAACTTTGTAATCTTCTCACCTAAATATCCTTCCAAACGGTCAATCAATTGATAGGTTTCGTCAAGTTCCTTGCCCGTATCGCAGAAGTAATAGATAAGGTCAAGTTGAGGATATTTATCCTTTAAGTAAATAGCGAGTGCCGTACTATCCTTCCCTCCCGATATTCCGATTACATGTCTTAGTTTAGCCATCTAGCTGTTGCTTAAGCAAAGTGATCAATAAATATAGATTCATTTTTTTATTGGTACTTAACGAATTTGATACTTCTTTTAGTTTTTGTTCTATTTCCTTTTGATCTTTATGTGGAATGAGAATCGTTTCTTCTTGAAGTCCTTTTCCAAAACTGGTTAGTTGAATTTTAATGCCCTCCTGATCTGGATTTTTCTGCTTTTTGACAATATCCACGAGGTTATCCAGTTCAAAAAGAGCTTGTCTAACTTTCTCTTTCAGCGTGTCTTCTTCTTTATCTTTTACCTTATCAAGACTCTTACCCAAAATGACCTGACAAATAGAATTTAACCAGGAAGTTCGATCATCAAGAGGTGATCTCAATCTAATGATCAGGCTTTTTTGAGCGGGTAACAAGATATGCTCTTTTAACTTGTCATATCTATCTGTGATTAGTGTCTTATAATCGCTAAATGATAGCCCTTTCTGTGCAAGTACTTCCTCAACTAGATAAGTTTCCACACGATTTACCAATTCATCAAATGAACCTCTTAGTTCCTTAATGGCTAATCGAAGTTTGTTTACATATTCCTCCAAGTTGGTTTCAGACTTGAGAATCTCCTTCAGACTCGTTCCCAGATTTTTTGGAAACTCTTCAAAGAATAGCTTTTCCGGGTCTTGAGTTTTTTGTATAGTTTCCCGAATGCTAATTGCTTCTTTAGAGAGTCTTTTGGTTTGCTGAGTATATGCGTTAAGCTCTCGATAAAAAACTAGGAACGGTCTGATGCTTTCAATCAGGCTTTTGTTATTGACCTTGCTTACATCTTTAAGTTGTAGTAACTCCCTGTATTTGTTGTATAAATCGAGTTTAACTCCTTGAACATCAAAGGCCTTGATTTCATATTTTGAAGCATTTCTTGTGAATAGATAGAGAATAGCTTCATTGATTTCAGGTAAGTAACCTTCTTCCTTACCAAATAAAGCAAAATCGTCTCTTTTGATGAATAAGAAGATAGGAATCCAAAAGTCAAGAAATCCTGTTGTCAATTTGAATGGCTTGGATTTGAAGTGTTGATAGAAGTCCTCAACCGTTTTCTTTTCCTTTTTCGCTGACTCAAGAAATGCTTCGCTATGTTCCCATAGCGGGATAAAACTAGCTTCCGTAGGTTTTATTAATGTATAACCTCCAGCCTGAAAAGAGTGAATCCCTGTATTCTTTAACAGCGTCAGATAAATAGTCTTTTCAGCTGGAAAATGAGCTTTAGAAAAGCCAAAATCATCTTTGTTATGGTCATTTACTAAATGCTCGAAGAGGATTTTTTTAGAGTTGGCAATGTTACCGGGAGTAAAATGACGATTGATCAGTTCATTTCTGAAAATTGGAGTGTTATAATAAACCTTCTCACATACCTCAGAAATTTTCTTATAAAGTGCTTTTTTAGAATCAATCTTGATCTTTCTACCTTGATAATACCACTCAACATCCTTTGTAAAAAGAGCATCAAGTACCTGATGATTAAGTAAGCTCTTCAAGCTCTCTTGAATACTCTGAAGCTCTTTAACAGCTACCTTGTCATCACCATACTTCTTAATTACCTGTCCAGTCTTTTCAATCTCATAGATTGTTTCTTTGATATCGCCAATGTTTTGAAAAGAAGCATAGATAAAGTCTTCATTTACAGAGGAGACAGATTTTAGTAGCTTATTATCAAGATTAGAATCAAATACGAGGTTGATCACGCCATCAATTTGATATTGCTTCTTAGATAGTTCGCTAATAGGCTTTTCCGAAATGTAGTATTGAAAGAATCTTGGCGTACCTATTTTATAAGAAACAGATTTGGCATTGATAACAGCGAAATCAAAGTATTCTTTAAGCTTATGAACGACGTTGAGTTTTGTTTCAATCTCATTTGATACTTGCAGTAACTCACTTTCGATATTGAGATCAGTACCTTCCGTGATTTTGTAGGACCTGCTAAACCTATTAAATCGTAAAATCTTTAGAGTGACGAGTTTTTCAACAGCATTTTTGAGATCCTTCTTGTCATGGATATAGGAGAGATATTCTATAATGAAATTATCCTCAACGTGTGCTCCTTTATGTCCAAATAGGTTTACAAAACCGATTACTTTGATGATGTCTTCGGCCACGATTGCTTTCCCGTCAAAGTCAGAATCTATGCGATCTAAGGCTATATGGATCATTGACCATATCGTGTAATCAGAATTATACTTCGAGTTAAGATACGAGTAAAACTCATGGTATAAGTAATCGTAAATCTCAGGTATACCGAGTTGTGAACTCGTGCTTTG
>JAPPDO010000115.1 GCA_028821635.1 Ekhidna sp. | reverse complement strand
TCGTCTTGAGTTTCGCAATGTTGGCTACAAAGAAAAAGTGCTGCAAGTGCACGCATCAGACAATTTAACTATTCAGTTAGAGGAGAGAGTCATGCTGCTGGATGAGGTCGTAGTCAGAGGAGATAATGAAAAAACCTATGTCATTGGCAGTCCGAAAAGGCCAAGAGGAATTCCGGGTACATAGCAGATGATCCCTACCAGCAGCTTGCATTGATGGTGAGAAACAAAAACAATGCGTTGTACAAAAATGCTTATTTAGAGAAGGTGTCTGTAAAGATTAACCTTCCAACGTTAGGAGTACTTAAACCGAATGAAAAACAACTTAGGTTGAGGATTTACACTATTTCAGATGTTGGAAGAGTGGGGGATGACATTCTTCACCAAAATATTTTTTTATCCCCATCAAAGGCAGGATGGTATGCTATTGATTTTAAGAATAAAATCAAGATTCCGGAATATGGGTTTGTAATAGCCGTAGAATGGCTTAAAAATCAGGAAGTTCAGAAATGGGGAAAGGGGAAAAGAAGTGTCTATTCTTATGGATTATTCATAGACGGACACAAATTGAAAAAGGAAGATTTAGCATTTTACTCTAGCTGGGGATTTAATCCGGTAGCCCAAAAATGGACTCAACGTAAAAATCAGGACAACGATGAGCCTTATGGTAATATCCCAGCTTTTAGAATAGATTTGGCACCTCTCTAGGTGTAGTTTAAAGCCGCTTTTTTATTGCCCTAAATATCTTTTTTGTAGCAACTGACTGCCATTTGTTCAAAAAAAGAAATTTCATTCCATACTACAGGCTTTTTTTGAATAGTCATGAGTCTGCCAAAGCTGCCCTCCTTTTTGAGAGAAGCTAAAACATTTGACTGCTTGTTCAGATACTTCCTGTGTTTGCTGCTCTTTTTGGCGTTAGCTTTGAAGCGATGGCACGGTGCAGATGGGTCACCATTTTGAATAAAGCAAGTATCAGACATGAGATTATTAGGTCTCTTATTATCCATTTTCATTGCGCTTGGTGCTCAGGGGCAAATTTTACTTTCAGAAGAGGCTGAGATTTCAGTCGTCACATTGGGGCCTTATCAGGGCGAGCCGTGGTCTGCTTTTGGGCACAATGGGTTTCGGGTGGAAGACCCTGGCAACGGCGTTGATTGGTTTTATGATTACGGCTTGTATGATTTTAATCAGGAAAACTTCTTTTTGAATTTTGCCCGAGGGCTTCTGAAGTATCAAGTGGGTGTAAGAAAATGGGAGCGGACGCTGGCTTCTCAAAAGCGTTTGGATCGCTATATCAAGTTACAGTATCTAAACCTTACCGCAGCAGAGAAGCAGCAGCTTTTTGATTTTCTTCAACACAATGTACGCCCCGAGAATGCAGAATATCTCTATCACTATGTTTATGATAACTGCGCCACGAAGATTCGTGATGTGGTGGAGCATCAGTTTCCCAGCAGCATTGAGTTTGACCTAAGCTATGCGAGAGAAAACCGGACAATCCGTCAATTAATGGACGAATTTTTGAGTCAGCAGGCGTGGGGTGATTTTGGGATAGACATCGGTCTTGGGTTGGAGATTGATCGGGCTGCCAAACCTGAAGAGTATATGTTTTTGCCTTTTTACGTCCATAAAGCCTTTGCCGGTGCTGTAATTAAAAGAGGGGATCAGAAATATCCATTGGTGAAGTCATCAGTAGATGTCTTTATACCGGAGGAGGAAAGCTCCCTAAGTGTATTGATCACTCCATTCAATCTTTTTTTGATTTTATTTTTTGCAGTTGGATTAATAACCCACAGGAACTTAAAATTTGAAAAAAGAACCAAATGGATAGATACTTTCTTTTTTGGGTTTGCGGGATTTGTAGGTTTGTGGGTCGTTTACTTATGGTTTGGCACCGAGCACATGTCAAAAAACAACCTAAACATTTTCTGGGCTGTCCCTCTTCATTTGCCAATTCTCTTCATGCTTTGGAAGAGGGGATGGCTTCTGATTTTTCAAAAATATTTCCTCGTCGCCGGCGTGTGGTATTCAGTGCTTTTGATAATATGGGCCATCCTCCCTCAGCCACTTCATCAGGCACTTGTGCCGTTGGTTCTTGCGATGGTTCTCAGATCATTCTACCTCAGCTATTATTTTAGGAGGTTGGCAAGGAGGTGTTAATGAAATTATTTTAGCACCAAACAAAAACTGAAAATAGCAGCTATGAACAAACAGCCATTGAGACGGCCAAAAGAATGGAATACGATATTGACATATCCAATATGTAAAATGCCCGCTCCCATCATCAAGTTCACTCCTAAAGCGGCTTAATGCACTATAATCGAGCACCTCATCTTCTAATTTTAAATGACAAAAAATATGGCTGAGAGACTTTCGTTCACCATGTCATCTACATCTATACCGATTAAATCGTACCATATACCCATCAAAAGCATCTTAAATAACAGAAGCCTTGGATAGGCTGACTGCCCTTTTTTGGACTTGCCTTGACGGTAGAATATATCTATCTCATTCGGTAGAGAATTCCAGTCTATGTAGGATATTGATTGTTTTGAGAAAGGTGCTTTTGCTTGTACGACGGCTGACGGCCGCATCACTAAAGCTGGCGTAGGGAAAACTTGATTTGTAGCTTATGGCTCTAGGTTACAACATTTGAGCCTTTTGTCTAACTTTATATTCAAAGGTCTCACTCCGTATTCATCAGGTTTGGGATTAGCTCCAAGTCAAACTAGAAAAGTAATTTATTATTTCAAGGCGATTTGAAAATCAAAATATCAGTCACTTTTTACTGGCATTGAAAAGTTTTTGCTTCTCAGCTTTTGTAAGGCTTTCGTAACCCTTGTCTGAAATCTTATCAAGGATAGCATCAATCTCTGATTGCGAGGTTGAGCTATCTGATGATTTAGTTTTTCTGGCGGCCTTCTGAGAAGGTCTTCTGTTTCCGGCACGATGGGTTACTTTAATCTTGGGTTGTGGCTTAAACAGGCTTTTTACGAATTTGATTGAAGAAGTTATCCACCCTCCAATGTCGTTGCCTTGTTTTAATTGGCTCATATAAAGCCAACCCATCAATGCACCTCCAAGGTGAGCAAATTCTCCTCCGGGATTGATAGTGCCTCTAGTCCCTATCAGACTGAGAAAGACAGAAACTAAGGCGATGTATTTGATTTTCACAGGACCGATAAACATCAAAAACATGGTGTAATTGGGAAAGTAAACGGCTGCACCGATTACTGCCGCAGTAACCCCGGCACTAGCTCCAACAATCGTCGCTATTTGTGCTACTTCATTGAATCTGGGAATAATGTTATAGGCTCCCAAAAAGGCAAGGATGCCTCCCAGAACGCCCATTGTGAAAACTGCAATCACTTTATCGCTTCCTAAAAACTCCTGAATGATTCGACCAAACCAGTAGAACCAAAGCATATTGAAGAGAATGTGGAAAAAGTCGGCGTGCACAAATGCGTGTGTAATCAAAGTCCAGGGTCTGATAATTAAAATTCCCAAGTTGGAGGGCACCCCTAACCAGGAGCGAGTATATTCTCCGAAGCCGATAATCAGGAGAACACCTGTAAATATAAACATGATGACGTTTAGCAGGATGATCTGTGCTACTGCGTTATTCGGCTTGTCCCAGGCATTTTTGAAGTCGTCTAAAATTCCTCTGTTCATGATATTAATAGAATCTTCGTGTATCGTTTCCCCAAAGTTTTAGCAAAATAAAAGCAATCAGCATTCCACTCAAATGCGCTAAGTGTGCTACGTTATCCCCAGAAGTGCGGGTAAACTCAGCATAAAGTTCATACATTGCATAGAAAAAAACGAGGTATTTGGCTTTAATGGGTATGGGAGGAAAAAGTAAAAACAACTCTGTGTTTGGGAAAAGAAAGGCAAAGGCAAAGAGAATGCCAAAGACGGCTCCGGAGGCACCTATCATGTTTCCATTTGTAATTACCAGATTATAAATGTCTCGAATCTCTTCTACGGTTCGATTTTCATAATCCTTATTTTTGTAATAACTGTCGGATAGCTCACCTAAGAAATCTATGTAGGCTTCAGACAAACCAACTGATTTTGCTTTCACAGCCAATTGATAAAAATCGTCAGGATTAGGATCGTTCAGGTAAGCTTCAGCTCTAGATTTAAAAGGATATTTTTCAACAGCATCAGCCACCCCATAAAGCAAACCGGCACCTATCCCACAAACCAAATAAAAGATTACGAATCGCCTGGAACCCCAGACCATTTCCAGCATCGGGGCAAACACTAATACGGCGATCATATTACCAATCAAATGCCATACTCCTCCATGTAACCACATGTAGGTGATAAACTGATAGGGTGTGAACTCAGAAGAGAAGAAGACCCTGAGCCCAAAAATTTCGGAAAGCGGCAGTCTCAAAAGCGAACTTAAACAAAAGATCGCTACGTTTATTATCAATATATTTTTTGCCGCGGGCGTGAGTCGTCTAAACACTTTTACTTTTCTATTTTTTAAACCATCCGTTTATTTGTTCTAAGCTAACCCAAACATAGGTAGGATTTCCCTCCGGAGTGAAGTTTGGCTGTTCACAAGCAAAAAGTTTATCTATCAGATGATCCGTCTCCTCTACTTTCAATGTGCCGCATTTAGCTCCGGCTGTACGCTTCGCCAGTGCTCTTGCTAAACTTTCATCCTTCGGTATATCCAGTTTTTGAGCATTGTGTTTAAGCTGTTCTATCAGACCTTCAAATACGTCTTTTTCATTGCATGGTGCTAACTCCGAAGGAACTCCCTGAATTATGATCATCGCTTGTCCTGCTGCTTCAAACTCAAAACCTAACTGATTGATTTCATTTTTCATTTCCTGAACCAACGAAAAATCGGAATGGTTGAGTAAAATTTGCTGAGGAAACATGCAAGATTGTGAAGTGCCGGATTTTGACCGCATTGACCTCTGGTACTGCTCAAAAAGTATGCGCTCCAAGGCTGCAGTCTTGTCAAGAACCATCATTCCACTCTTTACTTGACGAAGCAGGTATTTGTCATGAAGGTGATAAGTAGACCGTTCTTCTTTGGGTTGGGGAGCTTCATTGATAGCACTCGAAAAAACTGTTTCAGTGACTCTCTCTTTCTCTGCTTCCTGAGTTGAAGCAGTCTCTTCTTGTGAAACAGAGGCATAGAGTTCGTTTAATTTCTCCAGTCGTTCTCGGGTGTTTTCAAGATTTTTGAAAGAACTGTAATCCCGATCTTTTTTAGAAGTAGTGGTACTGCTTTCCCGTTGAAGGTTGAGATGAGTGAAGCTAACATCTGAGGAAAAGTCTAATGAAGGCGTTACGTTGTAAGAAGCGAGGGCTTGCCTTACCCCTGAATTGATAATTCCATAAAGCATTCGGTCATCATCAAACTTTACCTCTGTTTTTGTGGGATGAACGTTAATATCTACGTGTATTGGATCAATTTCTATAAAGATAGTGTAAAAAGGGAAGTAGTCCTCTTTCAACACCCCTTCGTATGCCTTAATTATTGCGTGGTTGAGATAGCTGTTTTTGATAAACCGATGATTGATGAAGAAGAATTGTTCTCCCCGCGTTTTCTTTGAATGCTCCGGTTTCCCGATGTACCCCATAATTTTCACCAAGTCTGTTTCTTCTGCGCAGGGGATAAGTTGTTGTTGATAATTCTTTCCAAAGAGTTGTACGATACGTTTGCTTAGTTTCCCCCCCTCGAGATTGAAGGTTTCCAAATCATTTTGAACAAAAGTAAAACTCACTTCAGGATTAGCCAGCGCAGCTCGCTGAAATTCATCTATAATGTGCCTTAGCTCTACAGGATTGGATTTTAAAAAACCTCTTCTTGCAGGCACATTATAGAATAGATTCCGAACACAAACTGAGGTTCCCTTTGTAGTAGAAATGGGCTCCTGCGATTTAATCTCGGTTGACTCAATGATAACATGTGTTCCAAGTTCATCTGATGCTTGTTTTGTTTTCAAGTCTACCTGAGCAACGGCAGCGATTGATGCCATGGCCTCTCCTCGAAACCCCAGCGTTTTTATTTTGAAAAGATCTTCCGAAGTGCTGATCTTTGAAGTGGCATGACGCTCAAAACTCATTCGTGCATCAGTCATACTCATGCCTTTACCATTATCTATTACTTGTATCAACGATTTCCCGGCATCTTTTACAATTAGTTTGATGTTAGAGGCACCTGCATCAATGCTATTTTCCAGCATTTCCTTTACTACCGATGCCGGCCGCTGAACCACCTCCCCCGCAGCAATCTGATTAGCGATGCTGTCCGGTAATAAATGGATGACATCACTCATTTGGACCTAATGAAATTTTTGAGTCGATAAAAAAGATAAAGAGGGGGAGCAATCCAAACTGCATAATAAAATATTTCATTTCCGATATACAGCCAACCGGCCATTAAAACTCCTAGCACCGCTGCTATTCCTAACTGAAGGAGTGATGTACCGGAAGTTGATGTTGTCCTTCGTTTAAACTCAATTTTTTTACCGTAGTAGTCTCCATGTCTGTTATCCTCCATCTGTAATTTTATGCGTTCAGTTCTTTCCTTTACCTCTTCTTTTACCGGGTCATAATAGCGAGGCTCAATGTGAAACTGTTGATGTTTAGGTATTCTGAAAAGAAATCGCATTTGTGATAGTGTTTTAGAGTAAATGCCGTTAATACGAACACAATTTTAACAGAAAAATTATTCAAATTTAGCATGTATTACTCTTTACCATCATTGTACGGTATTACTTATCATTATACAAAGCCAAGTTTTATTTGAGTTGTGCAAATTTTATTTACATGAAAAATCATTTAAAGCAATTCAAAATTATTCTTTATATTTACGGCTTAAACGTGTTGTATATTCTATTTTGCATCTTAAATCATAATGCACAACGAATTAATTATAAATCAGATGAATAAATTTTTACTTTTTGGACTTGTGTTCATCACATTTCTTTTCACTGTGATGGCACAAAAAACAGTATCCGGTAAAATTACCGATGATACGGGTGAGCCTTTGCCAGGCGTAAACGTTATTGTAAAAGGTACAACGACAGGCAGCCAGACAGATTTAGATGGCAATTATCGCTTGTCAGTTGATGACGGAGCAACACTTGTGTTTTCCTATGTAGGTTTTGAGCCACAGGAAGCCATTGTGGGATCAAGAACTACTATTGATATTATTTTGACATCCGCAGTCTCAGAACTGGAGCAGGTGGTTGTAACAGGTTATGGGGACATCTCTAAGCGTTTGTATACAGGTGCTTCGCAATCTTTGACTGCTGAAGAAGTGGATATAGACGGTATTGGAGATGTCTCTCAAATGTTGCAAGGAAAGGCTGCCGGTGTAAATGTCCAAAGTGTGTCTGGTGCTTTCGGGGCAGGGCCGAGAATTACTATTCGTGGATCATCTTCTATTCAGGGTGATGGAAGGCCGCTGTGGGTAATTGACGGAGTAGTTCAGGAAGATTTGATTAATTTGTCTTTTGATGATTTGGTCTCAGGCAATGTTAACACCCTCATCGGGTCTGCGGTGGCAGGGTTGAATCCCAATGACATCGAAAGTCTTGAAATATTAAGGGATGCCTCAGCTACTGCTTTGTATGGTTCACGATCGTTAAATGGTGTAATTGTAATTACTACCAAGCGAGGCAAGCGAAATCAGCCCCTCCAAGTAAACTATTCAGGTGAATTTACTGTGCGAGATGTTCCTACTTATGCAGAAGCAGACATTCTAAACTCCAAAGAAAACATGAGTATTCTCAAAGAACTTGAGCGTAAAGGACGGCTGGATTATACGACTTTATCGCAGAGTCGATACAGCGGTGTTTATGGAATATTAAGCAACGCACTAAACAATTACGATCCGAATACTGGGACCTATGAAGTGGCTAATACTCCACAGGGAAGAGATGAGTTTTTGTCAACGTATGAACGTGCAAATACAGATTGGTTTGATGAGTTGTTTAAACAACGCTCACTTATTCAGAATCATACGATAAGCCTGTCAGGGGGAGGTGGAGATAATCTTTTTTACGGTTCCGTCGGCCTGTACAAGGATGCAGGATGGACGATTAGCGATAATGTAGACAGACTGACCCTCAATCTTAGAAATACACTCTTCATCAAGGAGAAGGCATCGCTCACTTTTTCTCTGCTTGGGTCTTACCGCAGGCAGTTGGCTCCCGGATCCTTTAACAGGCAAAGTGATGATGTTTTCGGAACCGTATCAAGGGATTTTGACATTAATCCTTATTCCTATGCGCTGAACACCAGCAGAACCCTTCGGCCAAGAAATGATAGCGGAGAATTAGAATATTACACCTATAACTATGCGCCATTAAACATTCTTAATGAATCCGAAAATAACTTTATTGACCTAAAGGTGCAGGACATAAAATTTCAAACTGATTTTTCAGTTCCTTTATTTGATGATAAGTTGAAGTATGCTTTCACAGGAGCTATTAGGTATGCCAACAGTGTAAGTGAGCATAACATAACAGATAACAGCAATGTGGCCGCAGCTTACAGATCAGCAGAAACGACTATTATACGTGATGCTAATCCGTTTTTATTTGATGATCCGGAGAACCCAACACGCCCGCCAGTCGTTGTTTTGCCGGAAGGAGGTATTTTTATTCAAAATACCAACTTTTTAAGAAACTTTTACCTTAGGAATACACTCAACTTTTCTAACACATTTAACCTGAGACATGATTTAGATGTATTCATAGGACAGGAAATGAGATATGTAGACAGAGAAGAGACGGGATTCACAGGCTACGGGTTGCTCTATCAGGGAGGATTCATCCCTAGGATAAACCCGGATATAATAGCCAAGACCGTTAACGAAGGTTTAGACTACTATGGATTGGGAGTAACTAGGGAGCGAACGGTGAGTTACTTCTCCCGGGTTACTTATGGGCTTGATGGTAAATACTTCATCTCTTTCACGGGTAATTTGAATGCATCTAACCGACAGGGACTTAAAGATGGAAAGGTAAGATGGACACCAACCTATACTTTTAGTGGAAAGTGGAATGCTAAAGAAGAGACATTTCTCAAAGATGTTAAGCCTGTTACAACCTTTGCAGTTCGGGCTTCTTATGGATTGACAGCCAATACGGGTCCGGCAACGAATACCCTTCCGGTTTTTAACTTTTACGTTACCGACAGGCTCCTGTCCAGTGATAGAGAAACTGCAATTCGTATTAATGAACTTCAAAATGATGATCTTACATGGGAAAAGCAGTATGAAATCAATCTGGGCTTAGATTTAGGTTTATTCCAGAATAGTTTGAATATTACAGTAGATGCCTACCGAAGAGATGGCTTCGACCTGTTTGACGTTGTGCAACAGTCCGGTGTGGGCGGTGAGCTATTTAAGTTCATCAACAATGCAGACATGGTAACCAAAGGATTAGAAGTTCAGATTCGTACTAACATGCAGAGAGGAGATTTTCGATGGAGTACAACGCTCAATGGCTCTATTTTTGATCAGGAAATCACTAAAATACAAGGGCTGCCTAATGTTTTGAATGCTACTGATGATACAGGTGCCAGCTTCATTGGATTCCCTAGGAATTCGCTTTTTTCATTACAATTTACCGGCCTTGATGGCCGAGGATTGCCTACTTATGACATCCCCGAAGATGATAAAATCTTTGGTATTGATTTCCAAGATACCGGCGTGGAAATTGAAGCCAATCAAGAAGAAGGAATACCGGGAGGCTTGCTGTCTTATCTAAAATACGAAGGACCCACAGACCCCAACAAAACGCTGGGCTTACAAAATTCATTTGCTTACAAAAACTGGTCACTTGATATCTTCATCACTGCCTCCGGCGGGAATAAGATTCGGTTGCCGGCCGTGTTTCAGAACGGAGCATCCTTGGATGATTTACAGGTGTACTCTAGGGACTTTATAAACAGGTGGATTTTGCCGGGAGACGAAGCGATAACCAATTTTCCTGTTATACCTGATTCTCGGCTCCTGGAAGATATTCCAAATGCAGAATTAAACAGGGCTTATAATGCATACAACTTCTCCACAGAACGTGTGGCAGACGGCACTTTTGTCAGGGTCAGAACCATTAGCCTGTCTTACAATGTGCCTAAAGATCTACTTGGCAGAATAGGAATGAGGAGCGCATCCGTTACCGGATTGGTGCAAAACCCGCTTCTCCTCTACTCTGATGATAAACTCAACGGTGTAGACCCCGAGTTTTACAACTCGGGAGGAGTAGCACAGCCTATTACCAGACAATACACCTTCACACTAAACATTGGAATATGAAATTAACTGTTTATAATAAATTAAAACTACAGAAAATGAGAACAAAGACACTTCACATGAGTTGGCTTGTTATCCTCGCCTTCTCTTTATCAGCATGTGAGAACTTTCTTGACGAAGTTCAAGATAATCGGACCTTGATAGACAGTGATGAGAAGATCGGACAGCTGATAACTACAGCATACGTAGATGCTCAATACGCTGAATTTGCCGAGAGTATGTCTGATAATGCTGACGACAGAGGTCCCAGAGCCGCTAGAGATAGGGATGTCAATCGCAAAGCATATCTCTGGGAAGACTTTACTGCGGATATTAGTCGTGAAACAACAACTAATTACTGGGAGGAAAGCTATCTGGCTATTTCTCATGCTAATCATGGATTGGAGGCTGTCGAGAATCGGGGAGGAGGTCCTGAATTAGACCAGTTCAAAGGAGAGGCGTTGGTAGCGCGTGCTTATGCTCACTTCATGTTAGCTAACTTCTTTAGTATGCGCTACGACCCCAGTACAGCAGACACAGAATTGGGAATACCCTATGTGTTGGAAGCGGAGAAAAATGCAGTGGTTTCGTATGAGAGGTCTTCTTTGAAGGAAAATTATGACAGGATTGAGGCAGACCTGGAAGAAGGCTTACCGCTCGTTGGCGATGAGTACGAAGAACCTAAATTCCATTTTACAACCAAGTCTGCCAATGCCTTTGCTGCACGCTTTTACCTGTATAAGGCAGAATGGAGTAAAGTGATCGAACACGCAAATCAAGTCCTTCAGGAAGACCCCGTTTCACTTCTCAAAGACTTCACATCCCAAGCGTTCACTTCACTTACTTATGCTCAGCGTTCAGTAAGTTATTCAGCAGCATCGGAAGAATCCAACCTGCTGATTACGTGGACATCCTCTATTTATGAGCGTAATTTTTGGGGCAACAGATACGCACTATCCAGAGCTAAGCTTAATTCGCTCTTTGCTAACTCCAGTACAAATCCATTTGGAAAAGAATGGGCCTACTTCAACTTTGGAACTACTGATTTTAACCTTAATTTTCCGAAATACGAACAGTTTTTCCGGATTATTAATATTTCAGCAGGAACAGGATTCCCTTTTGTATCAGTGGTGCATTTTACTGCCGAAGAGGTGTTGCTCAACAGAGCAGAGGCATACGCTATGCTGAGTGATTTTGATAATGCACTGAACGACCTGACTGCCTTTCTCTCTGTTAAAACACAGAATTATGATCCGAGTTCTGATCTATTAACTAAGGAGATGATCATGAATACCTACCCAAATGCTGCACAGGAATATTCTCCTTTTTATAGCTTGAATGAAGAGCAGGCCGCCTTTGTAAAAGGTATAGCCGAATTTCGACGTCGGGAGTTTTATCACGAGGGTTTGAGATGGCTGGATGTAAAACGCTTCAACATAGAGGTAGAACACCGGATTGTAGATGGAAGCCCAATAGTGTTACCTAAGGATGACCCGAGAAGAGCCATACAGATCCCCGAATCGGCGAAAGCATTTGGAATAACCCCCAATAAGAGGTAAAATAGTATTGAGAAATAAAAATGATATTAAATTGTAACAAATCTAAAATTCACAATATAATGAATAACACAAAAAAATATATTCGCATACTCTTCTCAGGAATAATGATTATCATATTGCTTGCAGGGTGTGATGAAGAACCCGGATTGACACCGGGAAGTAACCTGAATCCACCTCCGGCCTCTGATGATGCGTTGGATCTATGGATACAAGAGAATTATGTAGATTCTTTTAACATTGAAGTAGTGTACAGTTGGCAAGAGTCGCTGGTAGATCAAAGCCGTTATTTATATCCTCCGCACAAGGACAGCGTACAGTCTGTGCTTGAGTTTGTCAAAGCACTATGGATAGAACCTTATAATAGAGTGGCCGGAAAGCCTTTCGTGCAAGAACTTAAACCTTCGCAACTGGTATTAGTAGGCGGAAGAAATCTTAATCCGGCAGGAACCATCACGCTAGGGCTTGCAGAGGCAGGAAAACGAATCACTCTGTTTGAAGTAAATTTAATAGATAAAAGTGACTCAATTCAAGTGAATCGGTTCATGCAAACCGTTCACCATGAGTATGCACACATACTTGAACAGTCCAGACCGTTTAACGAGGAGGTATGGGGGGAAATTACCCCTGAAGGCTATACTGCGCAGTGGTTTAACGAATCAGATCGGGGTTCGCAAGAAGAAGGTTTTATCTCTGCTTATGCAAGAAGCAATGAAAATGAAGACTTTGCTGAAATGGTGGCCTACATGCTGACTACCAACAGAGAACAATGGAATGAGCTGATTGACATCACTGCAAGGGACACCGAAGTAGTTACGATGAATGGAATACCTGTAATAATAGAGGGAAGACCTCAAATTAGAGAGGTTCCGGAGGAAAGGAACAGATTCACACGAGCAGAGGAAGACCTTAAAGCAAAGGAACAACTTGTTTTCAGTTATTACAGAGATGAGTATGGATTAGATATTTACGTACTCCAGGATTCTATTTACAATGCAACACAACGTGCTATAAGAAGATGATATAAATGAATTCATGAACAATAATGTAACAATCGTATAAAATGAAAAAAATAATACAACATTACCTATCGCAAAAGTACTTAGCATTCATGTTTGGACTTGTTTTAATAGTGACCTCTTGTAGTGATGATGAGACAACCCAACCGCTGTTTGATAAAAGTGCCGAAGAGAGAGTACAAGCCGAGATTAGTGTGCTAAGAAATACCTTACTGGAGAGTGAGTTTGGGTGGGTTGCCAGTTATCGTCCCGCAGAAGAAACCGGTTATTTTCGATTTTTATTCAAATTTGAAGAGGACGGCACGGTAGAAACACAGACTAATTTTGATAGTAACCTATTTGGCGACGATGCCGGAAGACGTTCGGTTTCCGAGTATGAGATTGTGCAGGGTTCCACGACCAAGCTGTCTTTCACTACCGAAGGGCTTATACACCGGCTTTCTGATTCCAATTTCTCACCCATTCCGGGTCGAGGAAATGGTGGATCGGGATTGAAAGGAGACTTTGAGTTCTTGTATTTTGGAAAATCAGATAATGGAGATACTCTAGCATTCCGTGCGAACCGGACGCAGCCTGATAATAATACTCAATACATTGTCAGATTTGTACGGGCAGGAAGCGAATCCGAAAATTCGCTGTCAACAGACCCAATTAATGATATTGGAGAAAGTACTCAAAAATCTGTATATCAAGCGTTAGTTTACGACCCCGGAAGCGGGGGAGAACAACTTACTGCAAGTGTTGATTATAACACGAGACTTCGAACATTGACCATGAGGAGGCTTATTGAGGAGAGTGATACATCTTATTTTGAAGATGAGTATGTGGCAGGGATGGACTATCTATCAGGAAACAGGATTAGGCTTGATTCATTGAGACTGGGTGAAAACGAGTTATTCAGAGATGTTATTTTACAATATGATCAGCCTACAGGCTTCTTCAATAGTGTGGAGATAAATGGAGAATCTGATAGTAGGATTTCGATTGGGTCAAGGGACAAGCCTTTCATTCTTACGAAGGATTATTTAGATCTTATTGATCCGGCACAGACTTTTAATTTGTTATTTATTTATAGAGATCCTGATATAGGCGACCTCACCACCCCTGCATTCAATACAGTACATGCTGATTATGGAAGGGATTTCAGATTGTATACCTTTTTTAGATTTGATAGTGGTGTGACCCTTAAAGAATTCTTATTCATTTTTCAAGGGGCCACAGGGAATTCTTCACTTTTACAGCAACTTGAATACAACGTCGACGCTGACAGAAATCGACTGATTTTTATTAATAAGGGACTTGTTAATGGAGCACCTATTGATCCGTCAGGCCAGCCATTTTTGAATTTATTAACCGATCCGGAAGGTTTTTATGTAGAAAATCTCGGTTCGGTGACACGATTTACGAATCAGATTTACACACTCACGAGTGTCAGTAATCCGGCTATTCGGATGGGCTTTTACCATATTCTCCCATGATAACCTGATACATAATGAGAGCTTTGCACGCACGGCTTAATAAAGACTCAACTGTTGAACTCAGAAGCATAAGCTATAAAACGGGTTCCCCTTACGCCAGCTTTAGTGATGTAGTCGTAAAGGAGTGGTGCGTCTAATTGTGAAATGGGATATTAAAGTGCCTTTAAATTAAAATTTGGATAGTTAAATAAAATGAATTTCATTTGCTGAAAATAATGGAGAATAACCACACATATTACAGTTTCTACTTTTTTTATCTAAAGAATAAAACGGGGTGGTCATAATATGTGAACTAAGAAAAAATAAGCAAAAGACCTCCCCAAAAGGAGGTCTTTTTTTATATGATGATGAAGAAGATTGCTATACAAGGTCTGAAAGGAAGTTTCCACCATGAAGCCGCAAATCACTATTTCGGTGAGGCAATAGTGCTAGAGGAATGCGAGACATTTTCAGGTCTGGTCGAACTCATTACCTCAGGAAGGGTGGACTATGGCGTAATGGCCATTGAAAATTCTCTGGCCGGCTGTATACTTCAAAATTATACGCTGCTTAGAAAAAAAGAGTTGGAAATTACTGGCGAAGTTGGGTTGAGGGTGAGGATGAATCTGATGGTACTTCGAGGGGTGAATGAAAGCCAGATTGAAGAGATTCACTCCCATCAGATGGCCATCCGTCAATGTGGAAACTATTTTGATCAGTTCCCGAAAGTAAAGGTAGTTGAAGCCTTTGATACAGCAGGGAGTGCCAAGATGATTGCAGACCAACAACTTTCAAATGCAGCAGCTATTGCGAGCGAGTGGGCTGCGAAAGAATACAATTTAAAGATTGTCAGAAGTGGAATTGAAGACCACAACCTTAACTATACCCGATTTTTAGTTATCCAGAGATCAGGAGGGCCAAAAATTGAAACCCCCAACAAAGTCTCAGTGTATTTTCAAACCAAACATGATCCGGGATCTTTAGCGCATGCACTCACCATCATCAGCGGGTTAGGCATCAACCTTGGAAAACTTCAATCTCACCCTGTGCCATCCAAGAATTCCTTGTATGGATTCTATGCGGACCTGAAAATTGATGAATTGGGACAGTTGAGAGACTTGGAACACATCATGAACCGTATGACACTCACATTTGAAATTTTAGGTATTTATAAAAAAGGTGAAACTTATGGCTGATCCATTAATTGCTAAACGATTGGACGGGATAGGTGAATATTATTTTTCTCAAAAACTTCGTCAAATAGACCAACTGAGGAGGGAAGGTCAAAATGTATTAAATCTTGGGATCGGAAGTCCTGATTTGAAACCACCAAAGCCGGTGGAAGAGGCACTTTTCTCCAGTATTTCTGAAAACGGCTATCATCAGTATCAGTCTTACAAAGGTCTGCCTGAATTGAGGTCAGCATTTTCGGATTGGTATGAACATTACTTCAACGTTTCATTGGATTCCGAGAAGGAAATTCTCCCTTTGATTGGCTCTAAAGAGGGCATCATGCATTCCTGTATGGCTCTGCTGAACGAAGGAGATGAGGTGATGGTGCCTAACCCGGGATACCCGTCTTATGCTTCTGCCTCAAAATTGGCAGGGGCTATCGTCAGACACTACAGACTAAATAAGTCAACGGATTATCTGCCGGATTTTGATGATTTAAAAACACAAGACATTTCCCGAGTCAAATTAATGTGGGTTAATTACCCGAATATGCCTACGGGCACAGATGCAAGCGAGACACTATTTGAGCAACTGCTTGATTTTTCGAGAAAGCACCGAATCATTGTAATCAATGATAATCCTTATGGATTTATCTTAACAAAAAAGAGAAACAGTATTTTAAAAAACCGACGGCCAGATGATCTGATATTGGAACTTAATAGCCTGTCGAAGTCTCATAATATGGCGGGATGGCGAGTCGGCATGATCGGTGGAAATACTGAATTGATCCAAGCCGTTCTTACTTTTAAAAGTAACATGGATTCCGGCCAGTTCAAGCCGGTGATGAGAGCCGCCATAAAAGCATTAGAAATGGGTGAGGACTGGTTTGTTAAGCTAAATGCCGTGTATACTGAGCGTAGAGAAAAAGTCTTTGAAGCCGCTCGCTCGCTAGGATGTACTTTCGATAAAAACCAGGTAGGGATGTTCGTTTGGGCAGAAATACCCGAACATGCGTTGAGTGGAAAAGTTTTTGCCGATCAACTTTTGAAGAATTACAAAATTTTTGTGCCTCCGGGCAGTGTTTTTGGTTCGGAAGGAAATAAATATGTCAGGTTTTCGCTTTGCAGCGACTTACCTGTTTGGAATGAAGTTTTAAATAGAATTAAAAAATAAAATGAACACGCAACCAATTAAATTATTTAAAAGCAAACGACCGGTAATCGTCTCCGGCCCATGCAGTGCTGAAACGGAAAAACAGACACTCGAAACCTGCAGAAGAGTAGCGGCAACCGGAAAGGTTGATATTCTTAGGTCAGGAATCTGGAAGCCCAGAACACGTCCTGATAGTTTTGAAGGCGTAGGTTCCGAAGGGTTAAAGTGGATGAAGAAAGCCAAAGAAGAAACAGGCCTGCTTACCTCTGTGGAGGTGGCCAATTTCAATCATGTGTTTGAGGCACTAAAAGCAAAGATTGATATACTTTGGATCGGGGCAAGAACAACCGTAAATCCTTTCTCTGTTCAGGAAGTTGCCAATGCGCTGAAAGGAACGGATGCTACCGTATTTGTAAAGAATCCCATAAATCCGGACATAGAATTATGGACGGGGGCTTTAGAGCGTTTAAATAAAGCAGGAATTACCAAGCTGGGAATGATACATCGCGGCTTTGCGCAATATGGAAGCAGCATTTATCGAAATGAGCCCAAATGGCAGTTAGCCGTAGAAATGAAGTTGAGATTCCCTGACATCCCGATGCTGTGTGATCCCAGTCATATTGCAGGAAACAGAGAATTAATAAAATCCATCTCTCAACAGGCCTTAGACATGAACTATGAAGGGTTGATGATCGAATCGCACATTGATCCGGATAATGCGTGGAGCGACAGAAAGCAGCAGGTGACACCTGAAGCGTTAGGAGATATGCTAAATCATTTGACTATTCGCAGGCCAAGTGTACCGGATGCAGAATTGAATGAAAAATTGAACCGATTGAGAAGACAGATAGACATGGTTGATGATGAACTGCTTGATTTATTGGGTAAGCGGATGAAGATTGCAGAGGATATTGGAGAAGTGAAAAAAGAAAAAGGTGTGACTATTCTCCAAACGAACAGGTGGGAGGAGATCATTGAGAAAGCATCAATGAAAGGAAATCTTCAAGGACTTTCTGAGCGATTTATGGTCAGGTATCTTAATGCGATTCACCAGGAATCCATTGACCATCAAAACGAGGTAATGAATCGGGCAGACCTTGAACAGAAGTAGCTGCTCCTAACGATTTGGCTTTTTATTACGATCTTTCCGGTGTATTTCCGCCTGTCATTCACTTCAATGATGATAAAGAAAATACCTTCACCTAGCCCCGAGACATCATACCTCTCCTCTTTTGAAGCAGGATATGTAATAACCCTTGCAGGTGTCTCAGAGAGCTGCAAGGGTTTCTTCATTGGTCTCCCCTACTCCCTCACAAACTTCAACAAACGCCCGTCCGGTAACTGTACCAAATACAGGCCGCCTCGCAGGGAGGTGATGTCCACTCTCATATTAGTAGTACCTTTCAGTAAGGGTTTTCCGCTGAGGCTTAGTAGTTGGAATGTACCTCCGACGGGAGACCGCACCTCCAAGTAGCGGCCCGAAGGGTTGGGAAAGATGA
>JAPPDO010000134.1 GCA_028821635.1 Ekhidna sp. | reverse complement strand
TCATAACCGCTATCTAAGACCCATAGTGTGGTTCCGTCCGACTAAAAGCCACTAAGAGAATTGTTTTCCATAGCGAGGTCAGTATCCTTATCAGGCAGGCAACTGCTCGATGTAGTATTCTCCGGTTTATCTGCGTCTTTTTTGCTTGTATCCGGTTCATCATCGTCCCCACAAGAAATAAGCACAATTCCGAAGATGCAAGAAGAGGTACAAAATTTTATTCCGGTAGGCTCACTGTTTGTGAGAAGCAGGGTGAAATCGGCTCTTAATCAAAATTTTAGTGATACTAAACAACTCATTTTGCCTATTCAAAAGGAAGGCTTACATTGAACTCAGGTTATTTGCTTTATCTATTGATTGGGATAAGAAAACACTATCAGGCAATGAGATTATTGGTGATGACATTCCCAAAAGTGTGCTTTGTTGAGATGAGGGTATGCTCTGAAAAATTTAAACACTGGAGCAACCCCTTAGTTACAAGGATTTTAAATTTTGGATAAAGAAGAAAATTAAAGCTATTTGAGTTGTTTTAGCGTAATGTATCAATTATGCAAAGGCCTCAAGTTTATCTATATTTATATTCATTCTAAGTGGATGTAATCAAGAAATAACCTCATCTCAAACAATCGCAACCTCGGTGGGATATGCTGGGTGGTGCGACTGTGTGTGTCGCAGATATTATCGAAGGCAGAATTATTTGCCTATCAATTCAAACAGTGACAGTACAAATTATAAAACCCAGCCCTGCTGAACTTTTATCATTCAAAAACTCCTGCTTTTTCTATTGCCTGTTTTATGTGAGCTAAGTGATGCCGGCCGTGCCATTCGTACATGCCCAGCATCCACTTCATGGTTTTTGGTTCGCTGTGCTCAGGATGGGCACAAACTTTTTGCCAGTCTTCCTGTTTTCTTGACTTGAGAAATATGCTCCAACGTTTATGCAGTGCTTCCAACAAGTCTAAAGAATCAGAAATCTCCTCATTATTTCCATCCTCTGTTTTTGCCCACTTGGCCTCGTCATAAGTTTTGATAGTGGGGTTATCCTCCGTTTGGATTAGTTTAAACCGAATAAAGCTATTCATGTGGCTGTCTGCTAGGTGATGAACGATCTGTTTAATATTCCAGCTATCCGGTCGATATTGAAGTTCAAGTTCTTCATAGGACAAGGTTCCTACCAGTTTTTTAAGCTTTTGCGGGAGCTCCTCAATATTGGTAATCCATTTATTGATGACCTCCTGATCGGCTTGCAGGTAATTGTATTGTCCAATTGGATATTTTAGGGCTTCCGGATTCATAGTTTATTTCTTTCGTTTAAAGATAGGCACAGTACTACATGGCTCTCCATACATGAGGCTGCTAACTTTTGAAAAAAGCTTTTCCGTGATACGTGTGTGAGCATAAGCTGCATTTCGGATGTTACCACAACCTTTTATGACCACCTTTCTATCGAGAAAGTCTTGACTATTCAAACATTTTTCAATAGCTTGATCTATTAATGCCTTCTCAATCTCAGCCTCATTTCCAGAGGTTACCATATTGGCGTATTCTTTAATTTTTACGGCCAAAAGCATATAAGCCCATGTGGGTACGATTGCATCTGCAGAGCACACTAGTCCAACATTTTTATCACGGTAGTGAGACCAATCGTTGGTTCTGATAAATCTCCGAAGGTCTTCTTCTTTTAGAATCATTCCTTGAAAAAGGAGGTCTTTGAGGTCAAAAATTACTCTTTCTCCTTTATGGAGAAACGCTTCAAGGTCAATGGAGATGAGCGGGCTTTTCTTGACTCTGTTTATAATCTCTTCCATTATGCTAAATCAACTTCTTTTTTGGAGTGGTAGTTCGCCATTCTTTCAGGTAGTTAGGTTCAAAGCTGGCAATATCTTCAAATTGGCTTGCACGGAACCTCTCAAATGCCATCCTTCCCATATTCTGTGCTTCAGGAAAAATGTTATTAATGAAGATGAGGTTTGTTTGCGCTGCAATTTCTCTGAATTTTGG
>JAPPDO010000323.1 GCA_028821635.1 Ekhidna sp. | reverse complement strand
AAAAGCGTGACAAAAGCATTTGTTAAAATCTTAAATAAAGTTAGCATAAAATTTGCCGTTTTAGGCCCTGAAGAGACTTGTACCGGTGATCCTGCCAGAAGAGCGGGAAACGAGTTCTTGTTTCAAATGCAGGCAGTGGCCAACATACAAGTGTTGAATGGATACAAAATCAAAAAGATCGTCACCGCATGCCCGCACTGCTTTAATACCATTAAAAATGAATATCCCGACCTCGGAGGAGACTATGAGGTGGTTCATCATTCTCAGTTTTTGCAGGAATTAATCAATAAAGGTAAAATAAAACTCAAAGACGGTGGAAACTTTAAAGGGAAAAGGATCACTTATCATGATTCTTGCTTCTTGGGAAGAGCGAATAATGTCTATACTGCACCAAGAGTGATATTAGAGGCATTGGATGCTCAACTCGTTGAGATGAAGAGATGCAGAGCAAAAGGTCTTTGCTGTGGTGCCGGAGGGGCTCAAATGTTCAAAGACGCAGAGCCGGGCAATAAAGAAATTAATATCGAAAGAACAGAGGAGGCCCTGAAAACGAAGGCAGACACCATCGCAGTGGCATGTCCCTTTTGTATGACTATGATGTCGGACGGAGTAAAAAATAAAGAAAAAGAAGATACCGTTAAGGTAAAAGATTTAGCGGAACTTGTTGCCGAATCCGAAGGTTTAACATAAAATGCTGACTGAATTTGATAATATGCCCGATAATGCCAGACTTTGGATATATCAGGCTGACAGGCCGTTAAATGAAGATGAATTATCATTAGTAAAAAAACATATAAAACATTTTTTAAGTCAATGGCAGGCTCATGATCAGGACTTAAAATCTGCGTTTAAAATTGAGCACAATCAATTCTTAATCATCTCTGTAGATGAGTCCTTCAGTCGGGTCAGTGGTTGCAGTATAGATTCATCTGTTCATCTCATTCGATCACTAGAGAAGGAGTTGAGTCTTTCTTTTATGACAACCGACTGTGTTGCATTTTTGCTGGGAGGAGAAGTGAAACTCCTTCCCTTTAACATGCTGAAGGAGAAAACTGCGCTTCAGTTGATTAAGCCTGAAACGAAAGTGTTTGACAATACGGTCAAAAATGTGGCTGAATTTAGACAAAAATGGCTTATACCAAGTTCAGAGACCTGGGTAAACAGATACTTTAAGTAAGAATTTAATGTCAGGTTCTGCTTTATTTTTGTTATCTTTCAAATATTCATTCGATATGCTCCTCCGTTTATTTCAACTTGTAAGATTTACCCTGACATTTACTCTCGTTTCTATGCTTCTCTCCTGTTCTGTTAGAAGAAGCATGAACAGTGCTGAATTTGATGCTGTCATCAATAAGCTTGGCAGTTCTCCAGCCAAGAATTCAGTTGAAAAAAACCTTATGGTTGGACATGCCTATCGTAAATCCAACAGAATCGTTGAAGCAGTGCCATTTTATCAGGCAGCCCTGAAAGAGGGAACAAGTGAAGAAATGGCAAATATCTATGTAGCTCAAGGGCTGAAGGTAGAGCAGCGATATGCTGAGGCTGAGAAAGTTTTAAATCAATACATTCCAAGAGCACGGAACAAGGAAGCAGTTCGGATTGCTGAAAAAGAGTTAGAAAACCTCAAAAAACTAAAGAACCTTGAGAATGACAGCAGTTACTACAGAGTGAAAAGCCTGACTGATATTAATACTTCGGGAGCCGAATACTCACCTGTTTATAGCAACCAGTTTTTGTACTTTACAAGTAATAGAGATGGAGGGAAAGTTTACAGAACCACAGGAACCCCCTACACAGATGTTTATCGGGTAGCTACGCACGGAGCGAAGGTTGATTTATCTACGCTGAAGGCACTGGATCCGATCATCAACCATACGGATACCAATGAAGGCTCGGTTGCAATATCTCCGGACGGCACCTCCATGATCTTTGCAAAAGGGAATAGCGGAAAAGCGAAAGGATATAGCGAAGTAAACCTGTTTTTTACTCGTTTTAGAAATGGCAGATGGTCCGAGCCTTTACC
>JAPPDO010000202.1 GCA_028821635.1 Ekhidna sp. | reverse complement strand
TTCAAAACCTTGAAGGTTTTTATCGCAATAACGACTAGTCTTCAATTCAATAAGACCTTAAATCTCACCTCATCTATGGATTGAAGTTCTTTTATCACTTCATTAGAGGGGTTGATCGTGAACTTTCTGCTTAACATGTCCAAGTTAATTGGCTTATCTCCGTGCGTTCCTGAGAGTGAAATTTTGAATAAAGACGTTCCGGGATTGGCTTCAACGATTCGTTCTACCTCATCTACGATGGCCGCATTTACATCTTCCAGTCTCACTTTCAACTCCAGCCCTTTGGTCATCTTATCTCGTATTTCGCTGAGGGGTTCGATGTGCGTGATTTTGAACTCCAACTCATCATTGTTCCATCTGTTTTGGACAATACCCGTAAGATGCAAAAACCACCCTTCTTCAAGCATTGGCTTAAACTTTAAATATTCCTGACCAAAAAGATAAAATGTGTGGCTGTCATTAAAGCCTTCCATGGTAAGTTGCCCGAAGGGATTACCCTTTTTGGAAATACGATGCTTTACATCGCTCACAATCCCGCCAACCGTTACTTCCTGACCTTTGAGTTTATCTAATTCTGCCAGTTTTGAAATAGGGGTGTTTGTAAGAAAATCTATTTCAAACTTGAATTGATTTAATGGATGTCCGGAGATATAAAGTCCAACCATTTCTTTCTCAATGTTGAGTTTTTCCATCTCGCTGTACGGCTCAATTCTTCCCACCTTGGGCTTACTGATGTTAATTTCACCGGCTTCTCCGAATAACGAGGATTGAGTGCTTGCCTCCTCTTCGTGAAGGCGGCTGGCATATTTAACTGCCTTTTCAGTCAGTGAGGTGCCTTCATCATCGGGATCAATGTATTGCCTTCTGTGATAATTTTCAAAGCAGTCAAATGCTCCTGCTTTAGCGAGGCTCTCAAAGGATTTTTTGTTTACCGTTCGTAAGTTGACACGCTTAGCAAAATCGAAAATGTCGCTGAATGGTCCGTTCGCATTGCGTTCTGTGATGATCGTCTGAACCGCATATCCTCCTGTTCCTTTAATTGCACCAAGTCCAAATCGTATCTCGCCTTCTTTGTTTACTTCAAAATCGTGGCCTGATTCATTGATGTGAGGGCCTAACACAGGGATATTTCTATTTTTACATTCTTCCATGAAGAAGCTCACTTTATCAATGTTATTTTTATTGTGAGTAAGGACTGATGCCATATATTCTGCCGGATAGTTGGCTTTCAGGTAACCGGTATGATAGGCTACCAGAGAATAGCAGGTACTGTGTGACTTATTAAATGCGTAAGCAGCAAATGCTTCCCAATCTTTCCATATTTTCTCTAGCTTCTCCTCCGGGTAGCCGTTTTCTTTGGCCTGCCTGATGAACTGTGGCTTCATCTTATCAAGTACATCACGCTTTTTCTTACCCATTGCTTTCCTAAGTACGTCGGCTTCCCCTTTGGTAAAGCCTGCAAGTGCTTGAGAGAGGAGCATCACCTGTTCTTGGTAGATAGTGATTCCATAAGTTTCGGAAAGGTATTTCTCCATGATAGGCATATCGTAGCTGATGGCTTCTTTTCCGTGCTTTCGTGCGATGAAGTTGGGGATGTATTCCATGGGCCCCGGACGGTAGAGTGCGTTCATTGCTATCAAATCTTCAAAACGATCCGGCTTGAGTGCCCGAAGGTGCTTCTGCATACCAAGGGATTCAAACTGAAAGGTGCCGTTGGTCTCTCCCCTCTGATAAAGTTCATAAGTTTTTTTGTCATCCAGCAGGACGGTGTCCATGTCAATCTTTTTGCCGAATTGCTTCTCTACATTCTCCACCGTTGTTTTGATGATGGACAATGTCTTTAAGCCCAAAAAATCCATTTTAAGCATTCCGGCATCTTCAACCACGCTATTGTCAAACTGTGTGACCATCATCTCCGAGTCCCTGGATCGGGCTAACGGAATGAACTTGCTCATCTCATCAGGTGTGATAATCACGCCACAAGCATGAACTCCGATATTTCTCAAAGATCCTTCCAGAACGACTGCCTG
>JAPPDO010000113.1 GCA_028821635.1 Ekhidna sp. | reverse complement strand
AAAGAGAATAACTAATAGGAGGATCAACTCACTCATTACCTACCTCCTGCAACTCCTCAAGGTTGGACACTCTTTGTTTTTTATAAATATTGAGCAGAATAGCCAATGCGATTGAAACTTCGCAAACGGTCAGCACAACGGAGAAAATAGCGAATAGCTGACCATTAAAGCCTGAGTCAAACTGAGAGAAAAAGGCCCATAAGATATTTCCTGCATTAAGCATCAACTCAATGCCTATTAAAATAAAGATGAGATTCTTTTTCGTAATAACCACAAACACTCCCGAGCTAAAAAGCAAGGCGGCTAAATAAAGATAATATGCAGACATCCAGTCATTCATCTGAAGACATCTTAGCCAAATAGGCGGCTCCCACTAAGGCGACTAGTAAAATAAAAGCAATTAGCTCAAAAGCTAGCAAATGCTCTGTCAATAAGGCAACGCCAATCTGCTCAATTGGGTCTGAAGCGACCTGAACCTTACCTGCTCTAAGATCCGTTGATTGAATTAAAGCAGAAAATCCCAGAAAGATCATAGTGGAGATGATGGCTCCTATCCATTTATTTCGGGAGCCGGTGACCACGCTTTCACCTCTGAGACGATTGGTCAGCATCACTCCAAGAGACAATAAAACTACCACGCCGCCGGCATAAACAAGTATTTGAACAACTGCCAATAACTCTGCATCCATCAGCACGTACATCCCTGCCGTTCCCGTCAAAGTCAGTGCAAGCGCATACGCCGCATGAATGATGTTATTGGACCAGACGATTATCGAAACTCCGAGTAAAATTGATACAATGATCAGCACATGAATAATTCCAATCATGCTTTTCCGGGTATTTTAGTCTTTATGACCGACTTCTCAGGCTGCTGAACTTCGTTTGAATCAGCTTTTGATCCGGTTGTTGCCAACGGTTTAATGCTCGGCATTTTAGGCTTAAAAACAAGTTTTTTCGTAGGCTTTTCTGGAGCTATATCAGCACTTCCGGCTGTCGGAGGCATGATTTTTGCTTTTTGTTTTTGATGATCTTCAAATGCCTTCCTTTTTTCTGCTATCTCCTGTTCGCTCATTTTGCTGAAAGAGAAATTATGATTCGAGAGATTACTCGTGCTAAAATCAAATTCTTTTGTCATGGTTAAACATTCCGTAGGACATACCACCGTACATAGCCCGCAAAAACAGCATTTGGACATGTCAATATCAAATTTGGCAGCGTGAATTCGGAGCGGAGTACCGTCAGAAGCCTGACCAAAAACATCAGGCGAACGAATCGGCTCAATGTCTATGCAATCGACAGGGCATATTTTAGCACACTTGTCACACACAATACAGTCCTCAATTTCATTATGCAATTGGTACCTTCCATTATTAGGTATCGGAATAGATTCCTTTGGATATTGCACGGTGAAGATACCCTTTGCTTTTTCGTAGTAGCCATCATCCATCACATATTCTTTTTGCCTGCTTTTTCCGGCTTTAAAAAAATAAGAGATCGCTAACAGCATTCCTTTAAGGGTTGTTTTCACGCCATCAGATAGGTTTGAAAAATAACTTATCAACTGATTAACCACCATTTCCAGATTGTACAAATAAACAGCATAAACAGGCTGATGGGAGTAAGATATTTCCAGGATAAGTTCATCAATTGGTCCACTCTTAGTCTGGGCAAAGTCCATCTCAGCCACATTTGAATAAAAATCAAAGCTAACGCCTTTACTAATAACCAGCAGGTCCCCCATACTACTCCCGATGTAAGTTCAAACAACGCCAATCCGCTAATATTCGGCAGGGGAGAGTTCCACCCTCCAAAAAACAAGATTGATCCTAAAATGGAAAGCAGAAGCATTATCCCATATTCCGAAAGCATAAAGATGCCCCATCTAAAGCCCGAATACTCCGTATGATACCCTCCGATCAGTTCAGACTCTGATTCCGGTAAGTCAAAAGGTGTTCGGTTGGACTCCGCTAATGCAGAGATAAAGAAAATGATGAATGGGAAAATCAGTAATGGGTGTCGTACAATGTTCCA